>CAYMZV010000007.1:0-36265 GCA_964394965.1 uncultured Chryseobacterium sp. | reverse complement strand
TCGGTAATTTTGATAGCGTTAAACCGTATAAGTTGTTGTCAGGTACAATTGATTCGACAAGTGTGAAAGTTGAAGGTGGTCTTGGTAAATATGATGTTGCTGCAGGTAGTGTTGGACTTCAGACATACGCTGGTCTTATACGCGTGAAAAAACCAGATGGAACATATGAAAGTTATCCTTTCAAGGAAGAATATATGGTTGCAGCACCTTCTGCTGCTGTGTTCCTTGAAAAAATGAATGTGTTTTATATTGGTGTTGATAATCCAATCACGATTTCTGCAGCTGGTGTAGCACCTAGCGATTTACAGCCAAATCTTTCCGGTGGAACCATGAGATCAAATGGAAAACCTGGATCTTATATTGTAAATGTTACGACAGGAACAAAAGCAACACTGAATGTCAGCGCAAAACTCAATGGGGCATCTAAATCCATGGGAAGTTTTGATTTCCGTATTAAGCGTGTACCAGATCCAGTTGCTTATGTAGGAAGTTTGAAAGCAGATGGAATGATGAGCAAAGGTGAATTGGCAAGTCAAAGCGGCGTATTTGCAAAAATGGACAACTTTGATTTCGATTTGAAATTTACAGTTGTATCATTTGTCATGTCAATGAATATCAATGGGGTTTTCGTTGAAAAGAAAGCAAGCGGACCGGCAATTACCCCTGAAATGAAAACCATGCTTGCCAGCATTAAGCCCGGTAACAAGGTTTTCTTTGAGCAGGTGACTGTACAAGGACCCGATGGAACATTACGGAAAATACCGGGTGTCAATATAAAAGTGAAGTAAACTAAATTCCCAAGGAGGGACGTACCATGAAAACGATAAAGTTTGTATTGGTTGCCATTGTAGCTTTTCTCGCCTTTGACGATGTTAAGGCACAAGTCATTGACCCTAATGCCAATCCATTTCCGGATCAGATTTATATCCGTGAAAATACACGCACTAGAAAACCAATTCCTTACACCTATTTGCGTGAGGGAGATGTCATGTGGTCTAAACGCGTTTGGAGAACACTTGATCTTCGCGAGAAATTCAATCATCCTTTGTATTATCCTGAAACCAGAATAAACGATCGTCGCAGCTTATTTGATGTGCTTAAAGATGCTCTTCTCACAGGCGACATCATCGCTTTCGACAATCCGGTTTTTGATGATGAGTTCAAGGTGAAAATGTCCTTGGCGGCTATCAAGGCTACTTTTGTCCAATGGGATTCCACTCACCAAACTGAAGACCCAAATAATCCCGGAACCTTTATCATTGCTCCAATTGAAAATGACCTTAACTCCAATAACGTTAAAGCATATTGGATGAAAGAGGATTGGTTCTTTGATAAACAACGTTCTGTAATGGATGTTCGTATCCTTGGACTTTGCCCAATGAAAGAAAAGGCCGATCCTTCAACAGGTGAAATTATCGGTTATACCCCGCTTTTCTGGGTGTATTTCCCACAATGCCGCCCTGTTTTTGCCAAAGCCGAAGTATACAACACAAAAAATGATGCTGAACGCCGCTCACTCGATGATATTTTCTGGAAACGAATGTTCGCCAGCTATATCCATAAAGAGTCCAACGTTTATGATCGTACTGTCAACTCTTATTACACCGGTATAGACGCACTTCTTGAATCGGATCGTATCAAGAATGATATTTTCCTCTTCGAGCACGATCTGTGGCACTTCTAATCAAGAAAAGATAAATGAAAAATCCTCCTGAACTCAGGGGGATTTTTTTTGCATCGAATTTTCCCTCGAGATAATCACTTACAAATATTTTATAAAAATGGAAGAATGAAGTGACTTTTGTTCGGCGATGTTCTTATGCTCTCAGAAAGGCCTACAAAACGGCTTGGAAATCAAGAAAGGAGAACAAGATGAAAACCCAACCCAACAAGAACCGAAGCGCTCAGGACACTTATCGCAAAGGCATTTTAATGATTGCACTGCTCGTGCTTTGTGCAACGTATCTGGAATCACAGATCATTGACCCTAACTTACCCGCACCATCCACTTTCCCTGAAACATTTTATCTGAAAGAGAATGCGCGAAACAGGAAACCGGAAGCTTATGTTCACGAAAATGAATCGGATGTCATGTGGTCCAAACGCGTGTGGAGAACAATCGATTTGCGCGAAAAATTCAATCACCCGATTTATTTTCCGGAAACCCCTATCAACGACCGGAAAAGTTTGTTTGATGTGATCAAGGCCGGACTTTTCTCAGGAGAGATTTACGCCTTCGACAATCCGGTTTTTGATGACGAATTCAAGGTGAAAATGTCCAATAAACAAATCAAGGATATGTTTTTTGTTTGGGACTCCACACAAACGGCGGAAGATCCACTTCACCCGGGAACTTTTATTCCAAATCCCCAAATGACAGCGCTTGAATCGCATGACATAAAACAGTATTGGGTAAAAGAGGATTGGTTTTTTGACAACAAGCGTTCAATAATGGATGTGCGCATTCTCGGACTTTGTCCCTTGAAAGAAAAGCTGGATCCCTCAACCGGAGAATGGATTGGTGTTGAACCGCTTTTCTGGATTTATTTTCCGCAATGCAGGAATCTTTTTGCGAAGTCGGAAGTTTTCAATACCAAAAATGATGCGCAGCGAATTACATACGATGATCTTTTTTCGAAACGCATGTTCAGCAGTTATATCAGGAAAGAATCGAATGTGATGGATCGCGATATCAATTCTTACGCTTCGGGTGTGGATGCCATACTTGAATCCGATCGCGTGAAAGATGATATTTTCAAAATGGAGCACGACATGTGGCATTTGTAAGTCGTGCCTTTTGCGGACGAACCCGAATGGAAATATTTTCATCGGGTTCGTTTTTTAAAATCTGGGAATTGCAAAAAACAATTGCCTATCCTCAGGAACAGGTTGCCCGTTTTTCCCTTGACTTTTTTCTGATTCATTTGCATACGAAAATCAGCAGGAACAACGTTTTATAATAACACAACTTTTCCTGAACATGAAAAATCTTACTCCAGCCAAACACATTGTTGAATTTTTGAAAGGGGAAACACATGTTCAATCCAAAGAAAAAAGAAAAATTGCTTTTCAGCATTATCGCACAAGAAATTTCCATCGCGATTAAACTTTCCATTTTTCTTGTTGCCTTGTTTTTTGCCTTTCACTCTTCCGCCCAATGCATTTCCTGCGTTGCTTACGATTCAACCGGCGTACCAAGCGTATTGAATCCGGCGCGAAAACCGATTCCATACACTTACATACGTGAAGCGGATGTGATGTGGTCGAAAAGAATCTGGAGGACAATTGACTTGCGCGAAAAATTGAATCATCCGATTTATTATCCCGAAACGCCACACGATGGATTGGAAAGTTTATTTGACCTGATAAAATGCGGCTTGCTCAACGGCTGTGTAAATGCGTTCGACAATCCTGTTTTTGATGATGAATTCAAGGTGAAAATGACAGTTCCGCAAGTCAAGGATCTGTTGATTCAAACCGATACCGTAGATCAGGAAGATCCAAATAATCCAGGAACTTTTATCCGTGTTGCACAAACCACCGAAACTTCCAGTCCCGACATTATGGGATATTGGGTGAAAGAGGATTGGTTTTTTGACAAGCAACGTTCGGTAATGGATGTGCGCATTCTCGGAATTTGTCCGTTGGCTACAAAAAAAGATCCGTCCTCCGGCGAAGTGCTTGGCTTCAAACCCTTGTTCTGGATTTATTTTCCCCAGTTGCGTCCGCTGCTTGCCAAACAGGGAGTTTATCTCGGGAAAAATTACACGGCGAGGATTTCTTACGATGATCTATTCCAAAAAAGATATTTCAGCAGCTACATTTACAAGGAATCAAACGTATACGATCGCACAATCAATTCCTACGCAACCGGAATCGATGCAGCACTCGAAGGTGATGCAATCAAGGAATCGATTTCGAATTTTGAAAGTGATTTGTGGCACTATTGAGGTAATGATGAATCGAAATTCATTCATCACTCATCATTTATCATTCATCATTTTTTTCAGTCAATCGCCCGCTGCAGAAAATTATTCAACGGTTGCATCGCTTTGCAAATGGCAATCGCTGTTTTTGTAAAGTTCTTGCTGAGCACATCTTTCTCATTGATCGTGCCGACGACAATGAAACTTTTCAGTTTCAGGATTTCCACCATCGGATGATCCTTCGCAAAACCCTTTGGAACATTTACAAGCTTGTCGTCCGAATCCAATTCACCGAAAACCTTTTTGAAATTCTTGTCATTGATGATTTTCGAAAATTCCTTTTGATTGTAATCGATTTCCTGACGGATTTTCGCAAGCTCGGGAGCGGGAGGCATCCACATGCCACCTGCAACAAAACTTTGTCCGGGTTCGATGTGAATGTAAAACCCAGGTGATGCCGCCATTTTTCCTGCAGGATTGATGCTCGCACCGAGATTGTTTTTATAAGGGCGTTTGTCTTTCGCAAATCGTGTGTCGCGGTAAATCCGGAACATGCATTTTTTCGCCGTGAGATCGGAAGTGATCCGTTTGTCGAACGTGCGCAATCCGGCAATGATCTCATCGATATTTTTTTCAACGTCATCCTTCGCAGCGAGATAAAGTTCCTTGTTCTTTTCAAACCAAACCCTGTTGTTGTTGGTCTTGATCTTTTTCAGGAAATCAAGTGTGGATTTCTGTATCATGTCAATCAATCTTTTTTTGATGGTGTTTGAAAGTGGGATCGGCAACGTCTTCAAGTTCATCCGTCAATCGCTGCACAAAACGGTATTTGCTGAAAAATTCCCGCGCGATGATTCTGCAAATGGTATAAAATGGAACAGCGACAACCATCCCTCCAATGTCCGCCAGTTTTCCCGCAACAAGAATGACAGTGAAAATTTCTATCGGATGCGCTTTCACACGGTTGGAAAAAACAAAGGGCTGGACAAAAAATGCATCGCTCAGGTTCATTGCAACAAAAACCAAAACTATTTTTTCAATCAGTGGAAGAATGCCGGTATAAAAATCAAGCGTGAGATTGGAAGAAACACCAATGACAATTGCAAATGCGCCACCGATCAACGGACCGACATACGGAATGATATTCATGATACCGGCGAAAAATCCAATGATGAGCGCATTTTTCACACCGAGAATGGAAAGTCCGATGCTCACAAAAGTGGAAACGAAGAGGACATCGATCAACACTCCTGTAAAATATTTCCGGAGCATGACTTGCGCCTCATCGGAAATGTTGCGGACGCTTTTCACGTGTTTCACTGGAACCAGTAACAACAGCATTTCAAAAATCGAAGGCCCATCCTTGATGAAAAAGAAAGTGAAAAATGAAATCGCAAAAAACGCAATTACCGTTGAACCGAAAATTGAAACAAGACTGTTGGCGATGGAAGAAAGATGCGTAAAATCCAAAAGCTTGTCAGTGCCCTTTTGGATAAAATCGTCAAGCGTTGTCTGGCTGCCATTCGATTGTTGTACACTCGTAAAAGTCTGTTGGATTTGTGCAAGCGGTTCATGAAAAGCGGTTGTCAATTGTTGGCTGTTGACAGTTGAAATGATTTTCGCTTCGTCAATGAACAGCGGAATGAAAATCGCAACGAAAGAAAAAATCACAAGATAAATGCCAAGCAATACGAAAACCGCACGAAGACTCCTCGGTATTTTCCTTTTCCCCATCCGCATTTTCGCCAATTTTTTTTCAATCGGACGAACGATGATCGTAAGTATCGCGGCAATCAGGAGATAAAGGAAAACAGTCCGCACCTGCCAGAAAGCCCAAGCGGCCGCACAAGTCAAAACGATACCGAGGAAAATCAGGATGCCGGAAATGGTATTGGAACGGAAGTTTGCCATTGGTAGAATAAAGATAGGTAAAGGGTGACAAGTGAACGGAGACAAACGAAATTCCATAAAGGAAAATTAACCTTCGAATTTCACCATTAATATTTTATTTATCTGCGCAAATCTGTGAAATCTGTGGCTACCTTTGCACCCGATTATGATTTCTGCAAACAACATCACGGTTTCATTCGGAGGGTTCACACTTTACGACGGCATTTCATTCCTGATCGGCGATCGCGATCGTATCGGTTTGGCCGGAAGAAACGGTGCGGGAAAATCCACGTTGCTTAAAATTCTCGCAGGTTATCAGCGCCCCGACAGTGGCGACATTGCACGGCCGAATGAATGCACGCTGGGTTATCTTGCGCAGGACATGGTTCACAATCTCGGCAAAACGGTTTTTGATGAAGCGTCCACCGCATTTGCGGAATTGAATGAACTCGAGAAAAAAGTCGAATTCCTGACCAACGAACTTTCTACGCGAACGGATTATGAAAGTGATTCGTACATGGATATCATTCATCAACTCACGCATGCGAATGAAAGATTGCAAGTGCTGGATGGATTTTCAATGGAAGGGAAGATTGAACAGACGTTGATGGGACTCGGTTTTGAACGGAAGGATTTTACGCGCTTGATGGATGAGTTCAGCGGCGGTTGGAGAATGCGCGTGGAACTTGCAAAATTATTGTTGAAGCAACCGAATGTCCTGTTGCTCGATGAGCCGACCAACCATTTGGATATTGAATCGATTCAGTGGCTGGAGGAATATTTGAAAACGTATGATGGCGCTGTTGTGATTGTTTCGCACGATAAGGCGTTCCTCGATAATTTGACAAACAGGACATTGGAATTATCCGTTGGAAAACTATTCGATTACAAGGCGAACTACACGAAATATTTGCAGCTGAGAAAAGAGCGACGCGAAACACAGGCGGCCGCTGCGAAAAATCAGCAAAAGGAAATTGAAAGGACCGAACAACTCATTGACAAATTCCGTGCGAAAGCGAGCAAGGCGACTTTTGCGCAATCGCTGATCAAGAAATTGGATCGCATGGATATCATTGAAGTCGATGAGGAAGATACCGGCGGAATCCGTTTTAAATTCCCGCCTGCGCCACGCTCGGGAAAAGTGGCGGTGGAAGCGGTGGGTCTTGCAAAATCATACGGCGAGAAAAAGATTTTCAGCAATGTGGATTTTATCATCGAACGCGAAGAACGGATTGCTTTTGTCGGAAAAAACGGCGAAGGAAAATCAACGATGATCAAACTCATTACCAAGACGGAATTTCCAACTGCCGGAACTGTCAATCAGGGATTTTCGGTTGAGACCGGATATTTTGCACAGGATGATGCGGATACATTGGATGGAAATAAAACGGTTTTCGAAACCATCGATGATCTCGCGATCGGCGACATGCGCAAGCAGGTGAGAGGTTTGCTCGGATCATTTTTGTTCAGTGGCGATACGGTCGACAAAAAAGTCAAAGTGCTTTCGGGTGGAGAACGGACACGTTTGGCATTGTGCCGATTGCTGTTGCATCCGTATAACTTGTTGATCCTCGATGAGCCGACGAACCATTTGGATATGCGTTCGAAAGATGTTTTGAAAAGTGCCCTGCTGAAATACGATGGAACATTTATCATCGTTTCCCACGATCGTGATTTTCTCCAGGGACTCACAACAAAAAGTTATGAGTTCAGGGGCGGAAATGTCAAACAGCACATTGGCGATATTTCCGAATTCCTCAAGTACAGGAAGATTGAAAATATTTCCGAGCTCAATAAAAAGACAACCCTGGCACAGGCAACCGGAACGGTGGTTGCGAAAAATGTTTCAGCCAACCCTTCATCCGACAGCGAAGAAAGCCGCCGCAAACAAAAGGAAAACAGCCAACTGAAAAGTAAAATATCAAAAGTCGAAGAGGAAATTGCCAAGTTGGAAAAAGAGATAAAGACAATCGACGATCAATTGCTTGACCCCGTGAAGTACCAGGAAATCATGGGCGACCAATCACTGTTCAAGAATTACGAAGCGAAAAAAGTGAAGCTCGAAGAGAAGATGAAAGAGTGGGAAGAATTGAACGGACAATTGTAATTTCAGGAAGCCATCCCTGAAATCAAACCCTTCAAGGGAAATTCCAAAAAACAGATAACGGATTCCAAAAAAGGATTGTCTCCATTGGTAAATCTGGACCTGTACGTTTGGAATCTGGAATTTCTATTGGGGATTTTGAATTCAGGGATAGCTTCTGACAATTATTGCATTGTTCTCGTCATCGATTCGGGAATCGTAATGATGAAATCTCCCAAGCCTTTATTGTCATCACCCAACGCATCAATCGAATCTTGTGTAACGGATGAAATCACAAGGATTTTCAGTTTCGGATTTTTTTGCTTGAGATACCAAACAATTCCGGAATGATTGTTACTATGGTAAGCGCCATTGTAATGAAGAAATGTCTGTCCCGGTTTCCAATTCTGCATGATGAAATACGCCATTGTCGCATCTTTCACCGCTTGCGATTTTGGAAGATTTTGTCCGCCGTGCCCACCTGCATTTTCGAAAATTTCCTTGTAAGCCTGTACCGTCGAGTCATATTTTATCGGAAGCGGCGCAATCCATTTTTTTGCGTCCTTGTCAATGGAATCGAGAGAGGCAAGTCCGCGATTGTAAACCATGTTGGCATAACGGCGCGGGATATTGTCGGCGACAAAAGGCAATTTGTTCTCTTTCGCAAATTCAACCAACGGTTTGTAATCCGTTCCATAATTTCCCCACAAGACAATCGCAGCGGTGAATGTTTTTTCCGTAATCGCACCGCGCAAGTATTCATTCAACGCAACCTGTTGATCCGCCTCAAACATTTCCGCTCCGAGAACGAGTTTGTTTTTCAATGTGTCGTGTAAATCCTTCGCCAACTCAAGTTCGAGCCAATGGCAAATGGGATTGTCATGCTCCTCACCGAACATCACAATGTCGGAACCCTCAGCCGCCTTGAGAAGATCGGCATACGAGCTGGATTTTCCATTTGAATCATAAATCACATACGCCTTTTTTTCTCCGGCGAAACCAAAGGAGATGATTGCAATCACTGATAGAAGTAGAAGTTTTTTCATTTGTAAAAAAGATTTTTCTAAAGGAAACGCTTTTTGACCAAATGGGAAATTTCTTCTTTGTTAATTTATTAAAAGTTGTTTTTTTATCGGGTGGAAGCCATTGTTTGTCGACAATTTCGACTTTTGACTGTTGGGAAATCCGAAGAACGCAGCGGAAAAATAAAGCTACAACGGATTCGGGTTCTGCGAAACGGCAACGGTAATGGCCACCGCAAGAATTGCCACAGGAGCAAAAACCCCGGCCACATATCCCAGCGCGGCTTTTTTATGTTTTATGTTTTGGGCTGCATGCAGATAACCGGAATAATAATCGGGATTACTATTCAGAAGATCGTTGTGTGGATTGGCGGGGTCGCTTAAATTTTTCGGCGGCAAGGAATAGATGATCGCACCTCCAATGATGCCGACCAGAAAATAAGTTCCCAATCCGCAAACCGCTTCCGCGGCAATGATTCCTTTTGCCTTGTAATATTTTTTTGCATCAATTTCACCCAGTTGATAATAGTCAACCTTACCGGAAAATTCATTCCCGGTTTTTTGTTCAACCGTTTCACGTGAACCATTTCCAAAATGAATCACTGCAAACTTATCGTCAGGGACAATTTTCAAATCTTCAATCGAGGAATCCATCGGCAAATAGGAAATAAAACCCGGATCAATGGCGGTGACCTTGCAAATGATTTTGTCTCCGTTGGAATTGATCAGTGTATCGGGAACAAAAAACAGGATCATTTTTTCCGAATTGCGTTTCACTGCAAGGATCTGCCCTTTCGGAATCAACACAATTTCCTTTTTCGTTGTATCCTCATTTTCATAGGAAACGATTGCGGAATCCATACCAACAATCCTGCACGAAATTTTTTCACCGTTTGATTTCACAAGAATATCCTGCGCGAAAATTGTGTTTTGGAAAATGATGCAAAAGAAAAAAATGATCAGCGGTTTCATGTTTTTATTTTTTGGAAAATTATTTCTTGCGTGAATTGAAACCGATAACCAGACTCAAGCGAAATCCCGAATGCGAAGTGATGCTCGGGATATTCTGATAGGTGGTCTGATTGGTTGTTGGATCATAAACCGATTGTGTGGAAGGCAATGTTGTTTTGGTAATGGAAGGCGAGAAAACCAGGTTGATCGGAAATGTAACTTTCCCGACTTTGTAGGAAGCGCCCGCTGCAAAAACCAATCCCGATCCACCGAGTGAAAGTGTCGGTCCCATTCCCAATTCAAATCCTTTCGCCGTTCTGAATCCAATCATTGCACTTGCACTTGGAATGAATAATCCCTGTTCCAATCCACCGATCATCGGCACGAATTCCACCAATCCGGTTGAACCGTTGTTCAAGGTGAAAATACGCGACTCGAATTGCCAGCCGAATTGTGAAATGACCGGATTGACTTTTCTGCCCCAAATGGAATTCAGCTTTTCCGTTGAAGTTCCATTGCCCAAAATTGTGAATCCGATTCTTGGACCGCCATAATGTTTCGCCGGATCAAGCATTTCATCATTGGCAACCGGTGTGGATGGAGCAGGCGATGATGCAGGATTTTGTGTCGCGAAAGTTTCCTGTTTTCCGTTTTGATAAGTGATCATTTCAATATCCGATTTGTCCATCGTGTAAACCGGACCGTCTTGTGTCTTTTTGAATTTCACTTGGTCGTTGGTGATTTCCGTTACCGCTCCTTTTATTTCGCTTCCATTTTTCAGTTTGATGATATCCTGTGCACTCACTTTCAGGCTGAAAAGGAAAAGTGTGATGATGATAATGAGGTTTTTCATTTTGGTTGGTTTATTGGTTTGATGAAGCAAACTTAGGTCGCCGAACACCGGTGGGGAAACGGCAAATTGCAGCAGAGACAAGGCTTTCAGCGTGATTCCGTTTTGGAAGGGCAAATCCGTATGACGATGGTCATTGAGTTGCGGAATCTGCAAATCGGGGAAGGGCTATTGTAAAATTCCCCAAAATCAGTTTGTTCGGTAATTGAATTCTATCAGATCAAAAGGTGATGACTGACATTTTTTTCCGGTCGATTATTTCAAAACATTGCAGCGTTTTCCTGTCAACAGATTAAACAGGGAAAACGAAAACAGATCGGACTTGAAATGAAACAACAATGAAAACCATTTCCAGATTTTTCCTTTTTACTGTGTTGCTCTTTTCCAGCGCTGCACTTCCAGCGCAGAATTACCAAAATGCCATTGGCCTGCGCGGTGGTTGGTATGACGGAATAACTTTTCGTCACATGCTGTCGGAATCAACTGCGTTGGAAGGTTTGTTCATGAGCCGATGGCGCGGATGGGATATTACGTGTTTGTATGAATTTCAAAAACCGTTGAAAGAGGACGGGTTCGATTGGTATTATGGAGGTGGCGCACATATTGGCGGTTACAATCCGCATTATTATTATCAAGATCTCAATACCCATTATTACGATCAGGGTTATGACATGGCTGTTGGAGTGGATGGAATTATTGGAATGGAATATACATTCAAGGAAATTCCATTGAATTTGGGAATCGATATTCATCCGCTCTTGGATGTTTCAGGCGGAAAACTGTGGTTCTGGTATGATGCTGCATTCTCGGTTCGGTTTGTATTGGATTAAATTGCTTTTGCGGATAAGAAACCTATTTCTATATTTGCCGCATAAATCAATGAAACGCAACGCACATAACCACCATCATCTCTCCTTGCCAATCGGTAAGCTGTGATGTTGTGTGTTTAAAATAACAGCAGTGGCTTACCGAATGGTAAGCCTTTTTTATTTCAAATCGAAAGTCATGACACAATTGAAAATTGCAATCCAGAAATCCGGCCGATTGAATGAGGATTCCATTCGCCTGTTGAAAGAATGCGGAATTGAATTCAACAACGGAATCAATAAGCTGAAAGCGGAAGCGTTCAATTTTCCCCTTGAGGTTTTTTTTCTGCGCGACGATGATATTCCGGAATATGTGGCAAGCGGTGTTGCCGACATTGGAATTGTCGGTGAAAATGTTTTGCTGGAAACCAACAGCGATGTGAAAATCATCGACCGTCTCGGATTCGGGAAATGCCGTTTGTCGATTGCAGTTCCGAAAGGGAAAAAGTATGCCGGAGTGAAAGATCTCGAGGGAAAAAGGATTGCGACAACGTACAAGAATGTGTTGCAGAAATTTCTCAGGAAGGAAAAAGTCAATGCCGAAATCCATGAGATCAGCGGATCGGTGGAAATTGCGCCCGGAATCGGTTTGGCGGATGCGATTTGCGATTTGGTCAGTTCCGGAAGTACACTTTTCATGAATGGATTGAAAGAAGTGGAAACCGTTTTGAAATCGGAAGCGTTGCTTGTCGCCAATAAAAATCTCGACGCGAAACAACTTGAAATCGTGGAACGGCTTTTATTCCGCATCCGCTCCGTCAGGAAAGCGAAACACAACAAATACATTTTGCTCAATGCACCGAACGACAAACTCGATAAGATAGTGAAACTGATTCCTGGAATAAAAAGTCCAACCATTCTCCCACTCGCCGATGAAGGTTGGAGTTCCGTTCATTCGGTAATCGAAGAGGATAAATTCTGGGAAATAATCGAGAACCTGAAAAACGCCGGCGCACAGGGAATCCTCGTTGTCCCGATTGAAAAAATGATTGTATAAAATAAGAACGAGTTACAACCGATTGAACACTTTCTTCAATCTCAAATCAGGAAATCCAAAATGATCTATACAGAATATCCATCCCGGGAAAATCTCAAGTCATTGTTGAAACGCCAGGAATTCGTTACGTTGAGTGGTCCAGTGGTGGAAACAACAATGCGCAATGTGCGTGAACGCGGCGATGCTGCCGTGCGCGAGTACACGGAAAAATTCGATGATGTCAAATTGGATTCTTTTGTTGTTACGGAAAAGGAAATCAATGAAGCGATAAAATCGGTTGACGAAAAATTGAAATCGGCAATTCGTCTGGCGAAAAACAATATTGAAAAATTTCATGGTGTGCAGAAATCCGCGATTGAAAAAATCGAAACCATGCCGGGTGTTTTCTGCTGGAGAAAAAGCATCGCCATTGAAAAGGTGGGACTGTACATTCCGGGTGGATCCGCTCCCTTGTTTTCAACTGTGCTGATGCTTTCCATTCCAGCGAACATGGCAGGTTGCAGGGAAATAAATTTGTGTACCCCTCCTTCCAAAGATGGAAAAATCCATCCCGCCATTTTATTTGCCGCTGACCTTTGCGGAATAAAAAACATTTACAAGATCGGAGGTGTTCAGGCGATTGCGGCAATGGCTTACGGGACAGAAACAATTTCCGCTTCCTATAAAATATTCGGTCCCGGTAATCATTGGGTGACGCGCGCAAAACAGAATCTGTTGAATGAGGGAATTGCAATCGATCTTCCTGCAGGACCATCCGAGTTGGCTATTTTCGCGGACGCAACAGTTCCCGCTTCTTTCATCGCTGCCGATTTGCTTTCACAAGCAGAGCACGGAATGGATTCACAGGTTGTAGTAGTGTCGACGGAAAAAAATGTGTTGGAGAAAGTTATGGACGAAGTGCAAAAGCAACTTTCACTTTTGCCGAGAAAGGATATTGCCGTTGAAGCGTTGAAAAACAGCCACGCGATTTTGGTTGCGGATGAAAATGAGGCCATGCAATTGTTGAATGGTTACGCTCCCGAACATTTGATCCTCGCCTGTGAAAATGCAAACCGACTTTCAGAAAAAGTGATCAATGCAGGTTCGGTTTTTCTCGGTGCCTGGTCGCCCGAAAGTGTTGGCGATTACGCGTCAGGTACGAATCACACCTTGCCCACGAATGGATACGCGCGTGCATGGAGCGGTGTTTCCCTCGACAGTTTCGTGAAAAAAGTCACCTTTCAGGAATTGACAAAAGAGGGTTTGCAGAATATCGGATCCGCAGTTGAAACAATGGCGGAAGCCGAAGGGTTATTCGCACACAAAAATGCCGTAACGGTTAGGTTGGAAAAGTTGGAAAGCTGAAAGGTTTCTTTGAATCGAATGAAATAGAAAAACATGATCAACATTGAAAATTTACTTCGGGAAAACATTAAAAAATTGGTTCCGTATTCTTCCGCCCGCGATGAATTCAAGGGAACGGCTGATGTATATCTCGACGCGAACGAAAATTCCTACGGTTCGCCATTGACGGAAAACTTCAACCGTTATCCCGATCCGCTGCAACTGGAAGTGAAGGAAAAAATTTCACGCATCAAGGGTGTTCCCGCTGAAAATATTTTTCTCGGGAATGGAAGCGATGAGGCAATCGATATCCTGTTCCGCGCATTCTGCAATCCGGGAATCGATAACGTTATTGTTTGTCCGCCGACTTACGGCATGTATGAAGTGAGTGCGAACATCAATGACGTGTTCGTGAAAAAAATTCCATTGACACAAAAATTCCAACTCGATCTCGAAGCGATTTCCGAAGTGGCGGATGAAAATACCAAACTGATTTTTATCTGTTCACCGAACAATCCAACGGGAAATTCCGTCGACAGGGAAGACATTGAAATTATCCTGAACAACTTCAGCGGCATCGTTGTCATCGACGAAGCTTACATCAATTATTCACGTCAAAGGAGTTTCATTTCCGAATTGACCGAATATCCGAATCTCGTTGTGCTGCAAACGCTTTCGAAAGCATGGGGACTTGCCGGCTTGCGTTTGGGAATGGCTTTCGCCTCTGAAAAAATCATTTACATTTTCAACAAGATAAAACCGCCGTACAATATCAATTCCTCCACACAACGGATTGTTCTTGATGCTTTGGAAAATATCGAACAGGTGAATGCGTGGACAAAAGAAACGATTGCCGAACGAGAAAAACTTTCTGCAGCATTGAAAAACCTTTCCTGCGTTTTGGAAATATTTCCCAGCGATGCCAATTTCCTATTGGTAAAAGTGACGGATCCGATTTCGATTTACAATCGGCTGGTCGAAAAAGGAATCATTGTGCGCGACCGTTCCAAAGTGACTTTGTGCGAAGGTTGCCTGAGAATCACAGTGGGAACTCCCGAACAGAATCAAATTCTCATCACCGCACTCCAGAATTTCAACAGCCAAAACAAAAACTGAAATCCTTTCATTCCTGAATATCATGTCCAAGAAAAAAATCCTATTCATCGACCGCGACGGAACACTCATTCACGAGCCACCCGATACTTTTCAAATCGACAGCTTCGAAAAGTTGCGTTTCCTTCCCGGTGCGATTTATTTTCTGCGGAAGATCCGCGAAGAAATGGATTTTGTACTTGTCATGGTGACGAATCAGGATGGATTGGGAACGGATTCATTTCCGGAAAGGGATTTTTGGCCGGTTCAGGATTTCATCATGAAAACACTTGACGGGGAAAAAATTTCCTTTAACGAAGTGTGCATCGACAAAAGTTTTCCGCATGAAAATAAACCGACACGCAAACCGGAAACAGGAATGCTCACACAGTACATGAATGGCGGGTATGACCTTGAAAATTCCTTTGTCATCGGCGACCGGATTACCGATGTGAAATTGGCGCAGAATCTCGGGACGAAATGCATTTTCATCCGCAACTACGATTCAACGGAAGGGTGGGAAAATAAAATCAGCAAGGTCGTCAGCAACTGGGAAGAGATTTACAATTTTCTCAAACGCCCATCGCGGATTGCCATTCACGAAAGGAATACGAATGAAACAAGAATAAGAATCGAATTGAATCTGGATGGAACGGGAGAATCTTCCATCTCCACCGGAATTCCATTTTTCGATCACATGCTCGATCAACTTTCGCGTCACGGAAATCTCGACTTGAAAATTTCAGCAAAAGGAGATTTGCAAATTGACGAACATCACACGATTGAAGATGTCGGTATTGCGTTGGGTGAAACTTTTTTGAAAGCGCTGGGCGACAAACGCGGAATTGAACGATATGGTTTTTGTTTGCCCATGGACGATTGTCTCGCGCAGGTTGCCATTGACTTCGGTGGAAGGGCATGGACGGTTTGGGATGCGGAATTCAAACGCGAAAAAATCGGTGAGATGCCGACGGAAATGTTCTTTCACTTTTTCAAATCATTCAGCGATGCTGCAAAATGCAATTTGAATATCAAGGCGGAAGGGACGAATGAGCACCACAAAATTGAAGCGATTTTCAAGGCGTTTGCGAAAGCGATAAAAATGGCTGTGAAAAGGGACATCACGAATGATAAACTCCCGAGTACAAAAGGGATTTTATAAATCAATTCCGGTTGGGTGTTGCTTTTTAAAAAGTGGAAACACTCGTTGTCCTGTACTTCTTTCCTCTTGATTGTGTTTTGGCTATAATGTAGAAGTTGACAAAAGTCACAATCTCCATGCCACCCATTCAGGCTACACACGTCAGCCGTTATTCCACCGGATAATACTGATTCAGCAAATACAGATAGGGACCGAATGCATGATGGCGAAAAACATTTTTCACATCATCGGGATAACGCACATGATAAGCGGCATCGGCCATGAGAATGATGGGCGAACCGCAAGGCATATAACTCAAACTCGCACTGAATTTCTGTTTCGGGAATCCATGTATTGTTTTGCGCACAAATATTCCGGATCCTTTTCCGAGATATTTCAGGAAACGTTTTCTCGCCCTTTTTGTCGAACGGTTCATCTTGCGCACTGCATGTTTTGCAAATGTTTTTTCCAAGCCATTGCCGACGCCAAACAATGCACTGATATTCACGAATGGATTTCCCTTCTCCACATCATTCAACGATTGGATGGAAATGGGAACTTCCGGAACCCAATCCGCCGTACTCACAATGCGGAATGCCCAGCCTCCACGCGTGATGAAATCGAAATCGTAAGCATAATTCAGATTGCCCGGTTTCGGAACGCCACTCGCATACGTTTTGAAAACAATATCCGCAGGAATGCTTTTTCCCTTTTCATAAAAAAGATACGACGTCAACAAGTCTGCAATCGCTCCGCCCTGACTGTGCCCCATGATGATGATGTTCCTGATTCCGTTTTTATATTCCTCGTTTATTTTTTCAATCACACCCGGCGCAATGTGTGCAAGTCCTATTGTCCAACCGATGTGTACATACGCAGCCGAATCGCCTGCAAGTTTATAATCGAAAGTTTTTCCGTCTTCCATGAAAAGTTTTCCATTTGCCGGAATCATTCCCGCATAAAAATTTTCCAGCCACGAACTCTGTGTCCCCACCGTTCCGCGAATGCTGATGACAGCGACAGAATCTTTGCCCATCCACAAATCCCAACGGTTGTCAAGCCCGGTCACCGGCGAACGGTAGGCGAGATCATATCCGTTCGGAAATGGAAATCTGGTTTTCACCCACGGTGTATCGGTCTGGTAAGCCGAAATGGAAAGCAGGGTCCGGAATTCATTCGCATCAAATCCGGGCTGAAGATGTCTCGCCGAGAGTTGCAAAAACGAAAAGGCAAGAAACAGGAACAGGATATTTTTTCTCATCCGATAAAGTTAGTTGAATAAATTTTTTCCCCTTTTAATCCTTGAATCCTGATCTGTGAAAATTTGTTATTCTGAAATTGGGTATCGGGGTTCGGTTCATTTTTTCTCCGCGTCTCCGTGACTTTGCGGCAAAAAAACAATCGGGAAATGCCTCCTGAATATGGAATTGCCAAAGGGACACGGAGAATCACGGACTTGTTTTTTGGGAATCCTTCGGACATGAATGAGTCACTGTCAATTTTTGAGACTCTAGCAACAAATCGGAGTATAGGTTGTAAATTGCATCAGCAAAAAATTCCCGCAAACCCGATGAAAATAAAAATCACCCTTCTCGCATTTTTCAGTTTATTCCTGTCCACAACTGTTTTTTCGCAAACAACAATTACAGGCAGTTTTGTTTTCCAATCCATTCTCCGCACGTATCGCGTTTATGTTCCCGCCATTTACAACCCTTCCGTTGCCGTTCCGCTCGTGTTGAATTTGCACGGCTACACTTCCAACGCATTGCAACAGGAAGCATACGGAAATTTCTGTCCCATTGCCGATACAGCCGATTTCCTCATCGTTTGTCCCGATGGAACTTTTGACGTAACCAACAATCAATACTGGAACAGTTTCGACGTGCCCGGCGGCCCCGATGATGTCGCTTTCCTTTCCGCACTGATCGATACGGTTTCTTCGCATTACAATATCGATCAGCGTTGCATTTACAGCACGGGAATGAGCAACGGCGCCATCATGAGTTACGATCTCGCTTACAAACTCAGCTATCGCATCACCGCCATCGCATCCGTCGCCGGCGACATGATTTATTCGCACATGAATGCCTGTCATCCGCTTCATCCGACTCCCATCATGGAAATCCATGGAACAGCCGACGCAACGGTTTTGTATTCCGGCGATACCAACTTCGAACCCATTGATACGTTAATCAAATTCTGGGTCAACTTCAATCATTGCTCATCCAATCCAACACTCACGCATCTTCCCGACATCAATACCACCGACGGCTGCACCGCCGATCATTATGTGTATTCCGGTGGCGATTCGAGTTCAACGGTCGAGTTTTATAAAATCATCGGGGGCGGACATTCATGGCCCGGCGCTTCACTCAACATCAACATCACCAATATGGACTTTAATGCCAGTGTCGAAATCTGGCGTTTTTTCCGGCAATACAAATTGACACAATTGTCGAATGGCATTCCGGAAAATAAAAATGAAATAAATTTTTCCATTTACCCGAATCCCTCTTCCGGAAATTTCAATTTGAACTTCAACGACGATTCAAAAAAAACAATCACCGTTACCGATTGTCTCGGACAAGTGGTGCAGTCTTTTGAATCCGCTTCGGAATCCACAACCATTTATCTGCAAGACCAGGGACTTTATTTTGTCACCGTTTCATCCAACAATAAAATCTCGACACAAAAAATAATGCGTGATTGAAAAGTTTTGGAGCGGAAGCTTTTTTTATTCTACAAACATTTTTCCTGCCATCCGTTCCAAGTCCGTCATCACACATCCAACACACTTCGGGCTTTCCACTGCTGTCAGGGCTATTCAGAAACGATTCTTTGTTTTATCCGCTTTAAAATCCGCGCAATTCGCGTGTGAATTCTCTAAATTTGTTCGATGTCGAAACCCAATGATTTCAATTATTAATTTGCACATCATTAACTATTTAATCTTCTCATGACCAACAACGATATCTTCAAGAAACTCCGCGTCGCACTCAAACTCAAGAACACCGACATCATCCACATCCTCGCTCTCGTCGATTTCAGGATTTCGGAAAGTGAACTCGGCGCTTTGTTCCGGAACGAAGACCATCCCAACTACATGGAATGCGGCGACCAAATCCTGCGCAATTTCCTCAACGGCTTGATCATCCATCTCCGCGGACCAAGACCGGAAAAAGCGGATACTCCAGTTGAAGAGCAATAAAATCTGCGCCAACCAGCCTGTTTAATTCTGCGAAATCTGCGGCCATCATTTGGAATTCTCATGAATCCCACCTTATATTTGCCCTCGCAATGAAAAACACAAACAACAAACATTGGTGGCATACAGCGGGAATTCCCTCGGCTGTGTGATGCTATTTTGTTGAACAACATAAAACAAAGTCCGCTCTGCACAGCGGGCTTTTTTGTTTTATACATCTTTGGTGTAACGGCAGCATGACAGTCTCCAAAACTGTTGGCGGAGGTTCGAATCCTTCAGGATGTGCAGAAAAATGAAATGAATAAAATGACAAATCGAAATTCCATACCGGTGCGCGTAAACGTGAAAAGTTTTCTCGCCGATACCTGCACGCCCGTGAGTTTGTACCTGCGCCTGCGCGATAAATTTCCGGGAGCCGTTCTTCTCGAAAGCGCCGACAATGCCGAAGGAAAAAATTCCCGCTCTTTCATTGCCATCAATCCTGTTGCCGAAATTTCGGTTGCAAAGGGGAAAATAAAATATGCAATCCCTTCCTGCGAAGTGGGTTTTCAGGATGCGATCGAAAAAATAAATGTTGCCGATGTGTTGAATGATTTCCTTTCGCTTTTCAAGTTGGAAGGAAATATTCCGGCTGAGGCGGTAACGGGATTGATCGGCTACATGAGTTACGATGCAATTCAATTGTTCGAAAACATAAAATTCAAAGTTCAAGATTCTGCAGATAAGCATGGCGGCAATATTCCCGAATTGAGATATTCCCTCTACAAGACAATTATTGTTTTCGATCACCTTCGCCACCGTTTGCACATGGTTGAACAGTTGCTTCCGGGCGATGAAAGCGATACTTCATTGGTGGAATCACTGTTCAGGAATATGGATGTTCCGCAATTCCAATTCAGGATTTCAGGAGAGGAAAAATCAAACATGACTGATGCGGATTTTCTTTCCAATGTCGAAAAGGGAAAATCGCATTGCCGTCGCGGTGATGTTTTTCAGATTGTCCTGTCACGGCAATTCAAGCAAAAATTTTCCGGCGACGAATTCAATGTGTACCGTTCATTGCGCGCCATCAATCCCTCACCGTATTTGTTTTTCGCTGATTTCGGTGACTACCGGATTTTCGGCTCCTCTCCCGAAGCGCAACTCATCATCAATAACGAAACACGCACTTCGTCCCCCACCTCCCGTCCCTCGTCCCCCGTCCCCCGTCCCTCATCCCTCACAGCCATCGTCCATCCCATCGCAGGAACATTCCGTCGCACGGGAGATGAAATGCAAGACCGGAAGCTCGAAGATGAATTGCTGAATGACCCGAAGGAAAATTCGGAACACATCATGTTGGTTGACCTTGCGCGAAATGACTTGAGCCGTTCCGCAACCGAAGTGAAAGTGGATGCGTTCCGCGAAGTGCACCGTTTTTCGCATGTCATCCATCTTGTTTCCAAAGTGAGCGGCAAAGTGGAAAGTGGAACCAACGTTTGGAAATTGCTCGGCAACACTTTTCCCGCGGGAACTTTATCCGGCGCACCGAAAATAAAAGCGATGCAGCTCATTGACGAATACGAACCCACAGCGCGCGGTTATTACGGCGGTTGCATCGGCTTGGTCGGTTTTGATGGAACAATGAATCAGGCCATCATGATCCGTTCGTTTCTCAGCAGCGGAGGAGAATTGACTTTTCAGGCGGGAGCGGGAGTGGTGGTTTCATCCGAACCGGAAAAGGAATTGCAGGAAATAAAAAATAAACTCGCAGCATTGAGAACGGCGATTTCGGCTGCAGAAAAAATATCGAACTGAAATGAAACGCATCCTTGTTTTTGACAATTACGATTCATTCACCTATAACTTGGTTCATCTCGTGGAAAAAATCACCGATGGAAAAGTGGAAGTGTTTCGCAACGACCGGATTTCCCTCGAGGAAGTTGCAGCGTATGACAAAATCATCCTGTCGCCCGGCCCGGGAATTCCCGAAGAGGCGGGATTGTTGTTGCCACTGCTGAAAAAATATGCACCGACAAAAAGCATTCTCGGTGTTTGTCTCGGTCATCAGGCCATTGCACAATCATTCGGTGGGAAACTGGTCAATCTCGAGAATGTTTTTCATGGCGTGGCAACGGATGTGCTGGTGAATGATAATCGCGGTTATCTTTTTGAGGGATTGCCACCGACTTTCAAGATCGGTCGTTATCATTCTTGGGTTGCGGACGAAAAAAGTTTGCCTCCCGAATTGAAAATAACGGCACGTGATGCAGAGGGAAACATCATGGCCATTCAGCATGAAACATTTGATGTGGCCGGCGTTCAATTCCATCCCGAATCCATCATGACAGAATTCGGTGAAGAGCTGATGCGGAATTTCATAAATCGTTGAGTGATGAAAAAGAGCCTGGAAAAATTGTTTGAACACAAAACACTTTCGCGTGAAGAGGCGAAAAATTTCATCATTCGCATCGCTTCGGGTGAAGGGAATGAAACGCAGATTGCAGCGTTCATGACGGTTTATCTCATGCGTACGGTTACACCCGAAGAACTTTCCGGTTTCCGCGAAGCGTTGTTGGAACTTTGCAAACCCGTTTCACTTCATTCGGAAAATGCAATCGATTTGTGCGGAACGGGCGGTGATGGAAAAAATACATTCAACATTTCCACACTTGCCTCTTTTGTTGTGGCGGGCGCCGGTGGAAAAGTGATCAAGCACGGCAACTATGGCGTTTCATCCGTAAGCGGATCTTCCAATGTGCTCGAACATTTCGGATACAAATTCACAGACGACAATTCGCAACTGGAAACGTCACTTGAAAAATGCGGCGTCTGTTTTTTACATGCTCCCCTGTTTCATCCCGCACTCAAACGCGTTGCACCTCTCCGTCGCGATTTGGGAATGAAAACCTTTTTCAACATGCTTGGCCCGCTTGTCAATCCCGCTCAACCGAAGCACCGCGTTACGGGCGTGTTCAGTCTCGCATTGGCACGCGCGTATCAATACCTGATCCAACCTACCCATGAAAAATATTTCATTCTTCACAGTTTGGATGGGTACGATGAACTTTCGCTCACTGGAAATGCGAAAATAATCGGCAACGATGGAGAGAGAATTATTTCTCCCGAAGATTTCGGTTTTGCAAAACTCCAGCCGGTGGAAATTCTCGGTGGCACAACCGTTCAGGAAGCTGCAAATGTTTTTATGGATGTGTTGGACAATAAGGGAACCGTCGCACAGGAAAATGTGGTGATTGCAAATGCAGCATTGGCATTGCAGTGCCTGGGACTGCAAATGAAAATGGAAGATGCCGTTTCCGCTTCGAGAGAATCGCTCCAATCGGGAAAGGCATTACAATCTTTTAAAAAATTATTGCAACACAATTAGGTTATGGCAAACATGCTTGATGAAATCATCGCGCACAAGCGCAAGGAAGTGGAAGAGAAAAAATCGCTCTACCCTGTTAAACTGTTGGAACGCAGTTTGTGCTTTCCGACTCAAACGGTTTCACTTCGGAAATACCTGTTGAGAAAAGACCTGAGCGGCATCATCGCGGAATTCAAACGGAAATCCCCCTCGAAAGGAATGTTGAATGCGTATGCGAATGCGGAAAAGACAACACTCTCGTACATGCAGGCAGGCGCGTCTGCTTTGTCGGTGCTCACTGATGAAAAATTCTTCGGCGGGAAAAATGCTGATCTTGAATCGGCTCGACGTGTGAATTACTGTCCGGTGTTGCGCAAGGATTTTGTGGTGGACGAATATCAAATCATCGAGGCGAAATCGATCGGAGCGGATGCGATTCTCCTGATTGCAGCGGTGTTGACGAAAGAAGAGATAAATGAATTTTCCGCTTTGGCAATTTCCCTCGGAATGGAAGTGTTGTTTGAAATTCATGGCGCCGATGAAATCGGAAAAATGAATTCTGCCATTCAATTGGTTGGCATAAACAATCGCGATCTCACCACGTTTACCGTTGATGTCAATCGTTCGTTCGAGTTGAAATCCGTTTTGCCGAATGACTTGACACTCGTTTCCGAAAGTGGAATTGCCGATGTGACTGTTGTGAATGATTTGCGGAAAGCTGGCTTCAGTGGATTTCTAATCGGCGAAACATTCATGAAAACACCTGATCCGGGAAAAGCCTGTGCCAATTTCATTTCCCAATTGAAAAACTGAAAATCATGCTGGTAAAAATCTGTGGTATCAGGGAGAATGAAGATCTCATTTCCATTTCCCAAATGAAGGTGGATTATGTCGGGTTCATTTTTGTTCCGACTTCTCCCCGCGACGCTTCCGGAAAATTGATTCCGGGATTATTGGAATTGTATTCGCAGTCGTCACCGAACATGAAAAAAGTGGGCGTATTCGTTGATGCTGACATCAATGAGATTTTTGATCACATTGAAAAATTCCATCTCAATGCCGTTCAATTGCATGGCAATGAATCGGTCGATACGTGCAGTGTGTTGTCGGATGAAGTGGAAGTGATCAAGGCAATAAAAATTTCAAGCGCAGAAGATTTTGCCGCAGCGGAACATTATGAAGGAGTTGTTTCGAAATTCCTTTTTGAAGCTGCCGGTCCGCTCAATGGTGGAAACGGAATCCAGTTCGATTGGTCGTTGCTGAATTCCTACGAGGGATCAACTCCGTTTTTGTTGAGCGGTGGAATCGGTCCTGAGGATGCAATAAAAATCCTGGAAATCGCACATCCTCAATTTGTCGGCATTGACATCAACAGCAAATTCGAGGAATATCCGGGCAAGAAAAATATTTCCTCATTGACAACATTCGTCAACACATTCAAACCGAAGCCAAATGGAATTTGAAGTTTCAGAGAAAGGTTATTACGGTGAATTCGGTGGAGCATTCATTCCCGAATTGCTTTTTCCCAATGTGGAAGAGTTGCGCTTGAATTACCTCGCCATCATGAATGAACAATCCTTTCGTGAGGAGTTGGATAATTTATTGCGTGATTATGTCGGAAGACCAACTCCATTATATTTTGCAAAACGCCTTTCCGAAAAATACAAGACGAAAATATTTTTGAAGCGCGAGGACCTTTGTCACACCGGTGCGCATAAAATAAATAATACGGTCGGCCAAATCCTATTGGCAAAACGCCTCGGGAAAAAACGCATCATCGCAGAGACGGGCGCAGGCCAGCATGGAGTGGCGACTGCAACCGTGTGCGCACTTATGGGAGTGCAGTGCATTGTGTACATGGGCGAAAAAGACATTCAGCGACAGGCACCGAATGTGGCGCGGATGAAAATGCTCGGTGCGGAAGTGCGCTCGGTTTCTTCAGGAAGTAAAACACTGAAAGATGCAACGAACGAAGCGATTCGCGATTGGATCAATAATCCTGTCGACACACATTATATCATCGGTTCGGTTGTTGGTCCGCATCCGTATCCTGATCTCGTCGCAAAATTTCAGTCTGTCATTTCGGAAGAAATAAAAACCCAGTTGAAGGAAAAAACCAGAAGAGAAAATCCGGATGTGGTGATTGCTTGCGTTGGTGGCGGAAGCAATGCTGCAGGTGCATTTTATCATTTTCTCGAAGAGAAAAGTGTTTCACTCATTGCAGTGGAAGCCGCAGGAAAGGGAATCGATTCCGGATTTTCAGCGGCAACTTCTGTCTTGGGAAAACCGGGAATCATTCATGGAAGCAAAACATTGCTGATGCAGAATGACGACGGACAGATTACGGAACCGCATTCCATTTCTGCAGGATTGGATTATCCGGGAGTTGGACCGCTTCATGCTTTTCTGCATGGCAATGGGCGGGCGAAATTCATTTCAGCAACTGACAATGAAGCGTTGAAAGCCGCTTTTCTGTTGACAAAACTGGAAGGAATCATTCCTGCGCTGGAAAGTGCACACGCCATCGCCGCTCTCGAAAAAATAAAATTCAAGCAAGACGAAGTTGTGGTAATCAATCTTTCAGGTCGCGGCGATAAGGATTTGGAAACTTATATCCAAAATCTCAAATGAAAACTCTCCGCGTCAACTCTGCGCCTCCGCGTCTCTGCGCTAAAAAATCGCTAGTAATTGATGTTTGCAATTGAAGTGCCTATGAACCGTATCGACAAATTATTTTCCGAGAAAAAAAATATCCTCTCCATTTATTTCACAGCCGGATTCCCAAAGCTGAATGATACAATTCCGATTTTGAATTCACTTGAAAAAGCAGGAGTTGATCTCGTAGAAATAGGAATCCCTTTTTCTGATCCACTTGCAGACGGTCCAGTGATTCAAGAAAGCTCGAGAATTGCTTTGGAGAATGGGATGAATCTAAAACTACTGTTTTCTCAACTTGGGAATTCAGAATTTAGAACTCAGAATTCAGAATTGCCTATTCTACTGATGGGTTACTTTAATACTGTGATGCAATTCGGGATCGGGAATTTTTGTCGCGAAGCAAATAAGGTTGGAATCGACGGAGTCATTCTTCCCGATTTGCCAATGGATGTTTACCTGAATGAATACAAATCCATTTTCGAGAAATACAATCTGAAAAACATATTCCTCATCACACCGCAAACTTCTGACGAACGAATTCGACTCATCGATGAAAATTCGGATGGATTCATTTACATGGTTTCATCTGCGAGTACGACCGGAATCAAATCGGGAATCGATGAAGGAAAAGAAAGATATTTCGAAAGAATAAAAAACATGAAACTGAAAAACCCATTGGTGATCGGTTTCGGGATTTCGGATAAGAAAAGTTTTGACAAAGCGTGTGAATATGCCAATGGTGCAATAATAGGAAGCGCTTTCATCAGGTGTTTGGAAAATGAAAATCCGTCAATGGAAAAATTTGTAAATGAAATAAAATCCGCGTGAGGGATAGTAGCGGAAAGCCCGAAGTGCGCTGCCAAAGCGTTGACGGACTTGCAGCGGATAGCCCGACCCCGAAGGGGGCACGCCCAACGAAAAAAGAATATTGAATACCGAAGTAAAAAAAATAAAATCATGATCATTCAACTCACAGAAACGGCAACCGCTTCCGAAGAAAATTCCATCCGTGAAAAAATCAGGCAGACAGGTTATGCACTCAACGAAGTGAAAACAAACCGCCAACGCTATTTGGTTTGCGTGGGAAATAAACCGTTCTACATTCGCGTCATCGGCAATCTCCCCGGCGTACGCGATGTGCATTATGTGGCGGATGCGAACAAGTTGGTTTCGAAAGAATGGCGGGTGCAGAATACGACCATTGATCTCGGAGATGGAATTTCCATTGGTGAAAATGATTTTTCAATCATGGCCGGTCCGTGCTCGATTGAAAACGAAGAACAGATTGCGAAGACCGTTGAATTCTTGAAATCACAAAACGTCCGCATCATGCGGGGAGGAGTTTTCAAACCGAGAAGTTCTCCTTATGCATTTCGTGGATTGGGAATTGACGGATTGAAATTATTTTATCAGGAGTGTTCCCGGAATGGAATCAGGATTGTGACGGAAGTGATGCAGATGGACCAGATTGAAAAGATGATTGATTACGTTGACATTTTTCAAGTCGGTGCGCGCAATGCCCAAAATTTCAATTTGCTCGATGCTTTGGGCGAGTGTGGAAAACCTGTTTTGCTGAAGCGCGGAATTTCCGGAACGATCGAGGAATTGCTTTCCTCTGCCGAATATATTTTTTCGGGAGGAAATGAAAATATCATTTTGTGCGAACGTGGAATCCGTACGTATGAGAAAGCGTACCGAAACACACTTGACCTGAATGCGGTTCCTTACCTGAAATCGAAAACACATTTGCCGGTTGTGGTTGATCCTTCACACGGAATCGGCATTCGTGCGCATGTGGAGGCAATGTCGCTTGCAGCAGTGATGGCCGGTGCGGATGGAGTGATTGTGGAAATCCATGAAATTCCGGAGAAAGCGCTTTCAGATGGGGCGCAAACCCTTAATTTTACCGATGCGGAAATCCTGATTCGGAAATTGAGGAAGACATATCAGTTGAGGGAATCTTTTCTGTAAATGAAAAATAAAAGCCACAGGGACACGGAGGCACGGAGAAAATAAAATGAAAATCGCAATCATAAATTACCATGCCGGAAATACGCAGTCGGTGCTTTTTGCATTGGCGCGTTTGGGTTGCACTGCTTTTGTGACGGACAAACCAGATGAAATAAGAGGAGCCGATAAAGTGATTTTTCCCGGTGTGGGTGAAGCGTCTTCTGCGATGCAACAGTTGAAAGAAAAAAAATTGGATGAAGTGATTCTTTCCTTGAATCAACCGGTTCTCGGAATTTGTCTCGGCATGCAATTGATGTGCCGACAAACCGAAGAGGGAAATACGGAAGGTCTGGGAATTTTCCGCGTCAACGTAAAAAAATTCATCGCGCCGAAAGACCATCCCGAATTCAAGGTTCCGCAAATGGGATGGAATTCGATTTCGGAATTGAAAGGTCCGCTGTTCACCGGTGTTCCTGAAAATGCGCATGTGTATTATGTGCACGGTTATTATGCGGAGATGGATGCCTATACTTCGGCGGTGACGGATTACATTCATCCTTACAGTGCGGCTTTTTCGTATGAGAATTTTCATGGTGTGCAATTCCATCCCGAGAAAAGTGGAGTTGCCGGCGAATTTATCTTGCGTAATTTTCTGAATCTATGATTACAATAATCCCAGCCATTGACCTGATCGATGGGAAATGCGTTCGACTTTCACAAGGCGATTACTCCCAGAAGAAAATTTACCGCGACAATCCGGTCGATGTTGCAAAGGAATTTGAAGCTGCAGGATTGACGCGTTTGCATGTGGTTGATCTCGATGGAGCCAAGGCGGGAAAAGTGGTGAATCTTTCCGTGCTGGAGGAAATCGCGAAAGCGACTTCGCTGTTGGTTGATTTTGGCGGAGGGATAAAAACGGATGAAGAAATAAGATCGGTGGTGGATGCGGGTGCAACTTTTGTTTCTGTCGGAAGCATAGCGGTGAAGGAACCGGAAAAATTCAACCGTTGGATAAAGGAATACGGTCCGGAGAAATTTTTTCTCGGAGCGGATGTGCGTGACGGAAAAATTGCAATCGGCGGTTGGCTGGAACAAACCGAAATCGATGTGACGGAATTCATCCAGGAACAAATGACAAAACGCATCTCGCACGTTTTCTGCACCGACATTTCCAAAGACGGATTACTCGAAGGACCATCGCTGACTTTTTACCGTCACCTTCTTTTCCAATGCCCCGGTCTGCGTCTGGTTGCAAGCGGCGGCGTTTCCTCGCTGGAAGACATCCGCAAACTCGATCAGCTCGGCTGTGACGGCGTGATTGTGGGAAAAGCGATTTACGAAGGGAAAATAACGCTTCGCGAATTAAAAATGATGAATGATGAATGATGAATTGTTTTTTGTTTTGATTCATCATCCATCATTGATCATTCATCATTACTTATGTTAGCCAAAAGAATAATTCCCTGTCTCGATATAAAAAACGGCCGCACGGTTAAAGGCGTGAACTTTCTGGAATTGCGTGATGCGGGAGATGCGGTTGAACTCGCGGCGCGTTATGCGGAGGAAGGCGCGGATGAACTTGTTTTTCTCGACATCACGGCGACGGATGAAAAAAGAAAAACAATCGTGGAGTTGGTTCGGAAAGTTGCGGCGCGGATAAATATTCCATTTACGGTTGGTGGCGGAATTTCAAGTGTGGAAGATGTTTCTGTCTTGTTGGAGAATGGTGCGGACAAGATTTCAATCAACACTTCCGCATTCAAGCATCCGCAATTGATTGAACAATTGGCAAAACGTTTTGGCAGTCAGTGCATCGTCCTTGCCGTCGATACTAAATTTGTCAATGACGATTGGTTTGTATTTCTCAATGGCGGAAAAGTGGCCACCGATAAGCTTGCGTTCGATTGGACAAAAGAAGCGGTTGATCTTGGAGCGGGGGAAATTCTCCTGACGTCAATGAACAACGATGGAACGAAAAACGGTTTTGCAATCGACATCACAAAAAGAATTTCCCAAGCTGTGAATGTTCCCGTCATTGCCTCCGGTGGAGCGGGAAACATGCAGCATTTTGTTGATGTTTTCAAGGAGGGAAAAGCGGATGCCGCCCTTGCTGCAAGTGTTTTTCACTTCGGCGAAATCCCCATTCCGGAATTGAAGAATGAACTTTCTAAAAATGGAATTCCTGTCAGGGAAGAAAGGTTGATTAGGGTAATTTAGGTATTGGGTAACCAAGGCAAACTTCAATCACCCGTTACAAAAAAAATAACATCATGAAAACACAAACCGCTACACCCGATTTCTCCAAATACAAGGACGGACTCATTCCTGCAATTGTACAGGACGCAACGACAAACAAGGTGCTTATGCTCGGGTTCATGAATGTCGACGCGCATGAAAAAACGAAAAAGGAAAATCGCGTCACTTTTTTTTCACGCTCGAAAAACCGTCTCTGGACAAAAGGCGAAGAGAGTGGCAATTTCCTTGAAGTGAAGGAGATCCTGCTTGATTGTGATAACGATACGTTTCTCATCAAGGCACATCCGCTCGGACCGGTTTGCCATACGGGTGCAGATACGTGTTGGGGCGAAACGAATAAAACGGAATTCATTTTTGAATTGGAAAAAATAATCCAGTCGAGAAAGAAGGCTGACCCGGAATCGTCTTACACGGCAAAATTATTTTCGCAGGGGATAAACAAGGTTGCGCAGAAAGTGGGGGAGGAGGCGGTAGAAGTGGTGATTGAAGCGAAGGACAACAACGCGGAACTTTTTCTCAATGAATCGGCCGATTTGCTTTTTCATTACCTCGTTTTACTCGCCGCGAAAAATTTCGAATTGAAAGATGTGATGGAGATTCTGGAGAAAAGGCATTCAAGGATTCAATGATTCAATGATTGCCGCAAGTTTTCTTGCAAGGAAAATATTTTTCAACAAAATCATTGAATCTTTTTCTCGTCCGTCATTTGATTGCGAACATACTCTTGGGTGGAAATCTGTTTTCCATTCTCGTCATATATTTTCCACGTTCCCTCTTTCATGTAATTGTCGATCTCGGGATAATATTGCATCGTTCCTTCGTCGAGTATGTTTCCATTTTCGGAATATTCCTTCAGGTAATATTTTTTCTTTTTCTTGTCCGACAATTGCAAATCGCTTTCCAGTTTTCCACTGTCGTACCAACTCGTGCGGAACATCAGGTACTCGCATTTTTTCGCATACTCCTCTGAAAAATCCGGTGTCCCGTCTTCATGGAATTCATGATCGGTTTCACTGTTGCCCTGATAATAAATGATATCCGACCGCACTTTTCCATTGATCCAATACAGGATCATTTCATTGCGGTAATAATCCACATTACGGAATTCCCTTTCCAATTGTCCGGTCTCGTAAAAATTCTTGTACGTGCGCAATGACCCGTCCACGTAATAACCCGTGTGCAAGACAGCGCCACTCTTGTAATAATCTTCCCAGCAACCCTGGCAGGCATATCCCTTTGGCGTATTGCGAACGGAATCGCCGCCCATTGCGAAATTCAGCTTTTCATAAATGTTTATTCCTTCTGCAGAATCATATACTTCTGCAAATGTGTAATAACGTGTTGTGTTTTTCTGTTTGCCCAATTGCGCGTGAAGAGGCAACAGGATAATCAGAAACAAAAAAGTAACGAGTGACCGCATTAAAAAAATCTTTGAATGAAGATACAAAAAACACAATTTCAGTTGCCTGATCCAACCTCCAATGACAATTATTTTACGTTTGATTTTTGCTGGCGTTACAATTGTGCCATTATTTTTCAGCCACAGATTACGCAGATGTACGCAGATGTACGCAGATTGGAATCAGCCACAGATTCCGCAGATGTACGCAGATTGGAATCGCAAATTTTCCTGCCACTGCCACTTTTTCCCTGCCGCTTTCTTTCTCCTATCCCTTGCCACCTGCCCTTTGTCACAATTTTTTATTCTAGTGCACTCCTTTTTCCGCAAGATACCTTTCAGCGTCCAACGCACCCATGCAACCGCTTCCTGCGGCTGTCACTGCCTGACGGTAAATTTTATCCTGTGCATCACCGACAGCAAATACGCCGGCAATATTTGTTTTGCTGCTTCCCGGAATTGTCTTGATATAACCCGCTTCATCCATATCGAGCCATGGTTTGAAAACATCCGTATTCGGTTTGTGTCCGATGGCAACAAAAAATCCGAAAATGTCGAGATGTCGTTCGGCATTTGTTTTCACGTTGAGTACTGTTGCGCCTGTCACGCCGTTTTCATTTCCGAGCACTTCTTTTGTTTCGGCATTCCACAGCACTTCAATGTTGGGAGTATCCATCACGCGTTTCTGCATCGCCTTCGATGCGCGCATTTCGCCTTCGCCCCTGCGCACAATCATGTAAACTTTCTTGCAGAGTTTTGCGAGATAGGTTGCCTCTTCACAAGCGGTATCACCCGCACCCACAATCGCAACATCTTTTCCACGGTAAAAAAATCCGTCACAAACCGCACAGGCGGAAACACCACCGATGGAACGGTATTTCTGTTCCGTATCCAATCCCAACCATTTTGCCGATGCGCCTGTAGCAATGATGACTGTGTGTGCATGAATTTCAACTTTGCCGTCATCCATCCACACTTTATGGATCGGTCCGCTGAAATCGACTTTTGTCGCCCAGCCGAAACGAATGTCCGTTTGAAAACGTTCAGCTTGCGCCTTGAAAAGTTCCATCATCTCCGGACCCTGGATTCCTTTCGGATACCCGGGATAATTTTCAACTTCTGTTGTCGTCGTCAATTGTCCGCCCGGCTCAGGACCCATATACATCATGGGTTTCAGGTCGGCGCGTGCAGCATAAATGGCGGCGGTATATCCTGCTGGACCCGATCCGATAATCAGGCAATGGACTTTTTCAGGTGTGCTCATAAAAACGGTGTGTTGTAAAGTGGCGACAAAAATAACAATTAGTGATTAGTGACGGGTGATCGGTTTGAAAGTAAATAATGATGGGTAAATAGAAATTATTGATTGGCAATTTGCTAAAAATCGGTAGCGGAACATTTTCTTTTCTATCGACAATCATCCTGTCCGAAGGACTCCTTCGGAGGACTATTCCCGATCATTTTCTTTTTCATTGTCATTGTGTTTTTTCGAATCGGTGAATTCAAATGTGAAAGAACGTGAAAAAGTCTTCTGCAAAGCGAGAATATTGTTCTTATTGCCAGAATGGTTCATCATTTGTGGAATTGAATTCGTAAAATTGAAATAACTTTAAACGGTGAAATCGAATCCTATGCCCAGCCTGAAAAAATGTCGGTTTTCATTTTACATTCCATTTTTTCTTTTGCTTCTTTTTTCCATTTCATCTTCTGCACAAAACAGCAATCCGTACAATCCGCCGCCGCAAAACAATCCACCCGCACAAGACAATCCAACACGCGAAAGGTATTTTACGGGAGGAATAAATTTTGGCATGTTGGGTTGGTCACCTACGAGCGAACAACAGGTCAGCGGCACCGATGCATTTACGCGAACCATCAACAGCGGAATCGGAGTGGTGCAGGACATCAGCGGAAAAAAACAACTTTCCATCGGAGCGAACACTTCAATCGGCTTGAGCGCAGGAATGCTTTTCAGTGAGAAAAAAGCGAAAGCCTTCACCGGCATACAACTTGAATTCCAAAGCAACAAGGCGTGTTATTCCTTTCTTCCCCCATTTAATTTTTCTGCGCAAGGAGATACGTTTGCAGGTTGGGTGATGAATGACAAATATTTGAAATATTCACTCGCCGTGCAGCAATGCTGGTTTCGGAAGGATGAATCAATCATGGGAGGCGAATCTTTTTTTTATGTGCGCGAAAGTTTCGGACAGACTTTTTATCACCGCAATTTCGACCAGCATCTTTCGGTTGGACATTTTGAGGATTGGACGCAGAATGGAAGGGGAATGAAAGCCACAACGATTGCCGTCAGTCACCAAACCGAAATGATCACTTCTGAAATCGGCATTCGCGATTTTTCCATGGACCATAGCCGGACGTTGGATATCGGCGTTGTTTTTTATGCGCCATTCGCAAGCACGTTCACGGATCAGTATGAATTTTTCAATCAGAATGTGTCGACAGGAAAAAGCACTGTCACCTACAAGGGTTCAACCGTGATGCTGGATCTCCGTTACACATTCAATTACAAGATAAAAACGCCACCACCCGATACGGTAAAACCGAAACCGAAGGAAATTTTTGTGCAGCAACCGGATACTGCAGGAAGGAAAATGGAAGTGCAGGCAACTGTTGTTGCAGATCATAACACCATCAAGGTGCGCGTGTGGGACCGTGACGAGATTGATGGCGACAGCATCACACTTGTTTTGAATGGACAAATCATCAAGGAACACATTTCGTTGAAGCGGAGAAAGAAAACGTTCAAGCTTCATTTGCAACCCGGTTCGAATTATTTGGTGATGGATGCGGAAAACCTGGGAACTGTACCGCCGAATACGGCCGCTGTTGAAGTGCGCGATGGCCGGAAGAAAAAAAGAATGGAACTGAGTTCCGACATGGGAAAATCGGGTGCGATAAAAATCGACAGGAATAAGTGACGGAGCGGATTTGCCGATTGCAAATTTGACTATGAAGATGACCGACCGGTTTTATTATTGTGATGCGGATTGAAGCATCATGAGTTGACCGTAGCAATAAAGGATCAACAAAAATTTCAGTGACACCAAAACGATTTGAATGATGGAGAGGACGACAGGAAATTTCTTGTCGCGCATGAAAAATAAAATCATCAAGCCCGGCAACAAATTAATGAGCGACCAAATCATGAGGAAAACAAGCAGGATTATTCCCAACATGGAATTGTCGTCTGCCGAATGACTTGATGAATGAACGGGATGATTGTTGCAAATGATCCTGAAAAAATAAAATACTTCAATTGCGAATAAGACAAGTGAGAGAAAGAATGCAACGATGCTCGTGATGCGTAACCCGCGATGATTCATGATGGGAAATTAGTTCGAAAACGGGACACTTTTTCCAAATCGGAAATCGGCGATCAACCAATCGCCAATTTTTTCAATGACAGATAATCGTATCGTAAGTTGGAGAATAGCCGCAGAAAACGCCCAATCCGTTATTGACGTTTGTCTTGATTACATTGGGCGATGCAAACGGATTTCCATTGTTCTGTTCCGATGCTTCAAGCGTCCTGAAAAAATCCACCTCACGTGTTCCGATCGTGCAGAATTGGACAATGATGGTATCGCCACGCACATAATATCCGGCTTCGGCATTGTTGTCTTCCGGTGCAGTTGATCCGGGAACACTCGGGCGCTCATAAGCGAAATCAAAACTTTTTCCGTCAATGAATTTGTCATCGAATGCGGAACCGAATGGGGCAAGGAATGCGTGGTCTTTTGTGATGCGTTTTGAAAACCAACGGTAACCGTCTCCAAAACCGACCGGATCGGTCATGTGCGCCCAAGCGAAACCGAGACTGTCCTTGCCCGGTTCAACCTTGAACCAAGTGCTGTCGAGTGCCAATGGATTTTGAATGGTAGTCGTGGATGTTGCTGTTTTTCCATCAGCAATCACTTTCAGGTTATAGGTGTGCCCCACTTGTCCGAGAATGTTCAAGCCTTTCCATACCACAGGAATCGGTTTGTTGGCATCGAACGAAACATGCAATGTATCCGCAAGCGATCCATCATAAACAACAACGGTGGCATTTGTAATCAGGTAATTTGCAAGCGAAGCTGAATCAACGGGATCAAAATATCCTGTGGACCAGGTGAGATTTATTTCCGCGGGTTGTCCCACATAAATCCCACCATCGATCACAATCTGTTTTTCCGGCTCAGGCAAATTGACGGTGATTTCTTTCGAGCACGAAAAAATCAGGATGGCAATCGGCGCTATGGACAAAAACTTTTTCATGCGGTCAGAAATTAAAATTCCAGGTGATGGAAGGAAGAATCGGAAAAAGCGAAACCTGCTTGGCGGTGACTTTCAGGGTGCCATCCTGAATGTTTCCCGAATTGGCGAAGAAAATGAAATAGGGATTGTGGCGGTTGTAAACATTGTAAACGGAAAAATTCCAATTGTTCTGGTAAGGCAATTTGTGGAACAGCATTTTCTTTTTGCAAGTGTATGTTGCAGAAATGTCGAGGCGATTGTAAGGCGCCATGCGGTAACCGTTTCGCTTGCCGTATTCGGAAACAATATTTCCCTCGATGATGTAACGTGAAGTTGGAATGGTAATGGCATTTCCCGTTCCATAGACAAAAACGGAACCGAATGTCCATTGGTCATTGAGATCATAAATCAACACCACATCAATGTCGTGCCTGCGGTCGTAACGCGCATAAAAAGTTGCGCCGTTGTCGATGTCGGGAAAATTCCGCGTTGTCCATGATAACGTGTAACCGATCCAACCATTGAATTTTCCTTTCCGTTTTTTCAGGAAGAATTCGGCACCGTAGGATTGGCCTGTTCCGAAAACAAAATTATTGTCGGTGTTGTTGTTGATGTTGTCATCGGGCAACGCGGCAGGAGCGAACTCCACTTGGTTGTACATTTTTTTATAATACACTTCCACCGAAGATTCAAACATGTTGTGATAAAAATTCCGGAAATACCCTGTTGCCACCTGCCAACCGATTTGCGGTTTTACAATGTCGGAACACGGAACCCAAATATCGGTTGGCAATGAAATCGGGGAGAGTGTTGCGAGATGGACGTATTGCAGATTGTGCGTGAACGATGCCTTGATGGAAGAATTGTCGTCGAGCAAATAACGGACGGAAATGCGCGGCTCCAATCCGCCGTAGTCTTTCACCTTTTTCAATTTTCCATAACTGACAGTGTCGATTGTTCTTCCTGTGACATCTTTCACATAACGGTCAAACGGGCCAACCTGCATGAAATAGGAATAACGCAATCCGGCTGTGATGAGAATTTTGTCGGTAA
>CAYMZV010000006.1:0-39373 GCA_964394965.1 uncultured Chryseobacterium sp. | reverse complement strand
ACAGTGAAGATGGATTGGGTGTATTGCTTGTTGGTGTTTTGGTTTCTATAGCGAGTGTTCCCATTCTTATCGTGGGCATCGTAACCAATGCAGCTGAAAAAACGATTGGGAGGAGCATAGGTCAACATTGGGGGCTGAAAATTGTCTGAAAGGATGATTTTGAATGTAATTTGTTTGGTAACAAACACTTTTCTACATTTGCACCCCTTGTAAAAAACAAAAACAAAACCATCAAATGATCGTAGTTGCAGTAAAAGAAGGAGAGTCATTGGAAAAAGCTCTCAAGAAATTCAAGAAAAAATTTGAGAAAACCGGTGTTGTCCGCGAATTGCGTGACCGCCAGAAATTCACAAAGCCATCCGTCCGCAAGCGCGAAACCAAATTGAAAGCCATCTACAAGCAAGGGCTTCAGTTGTCGGAAGAGGTATAATTCACCTCCCTTTCCGTACGGTTCACAAGATTTAGCATACGTACACACATTTGTCCGAACTTCCAACGGAGTTTAACGTACAATTGTGTGTATTTCTTTTTTTATGGAGGCATCCCCGATCGGTTCCGATTTTCAAGATTCTTTTCTCGATTACCTCGCGTTTGAAAAGCGCAGTTCCCAACATACCATCATTTCCTACCGCACCGATCTCATCCAGTTTCGCGATTTTCTCGCCATTGTTTACGACAATATCCCACCCGAAGAGGCGAATTTCCCGATGATCCGCACATGGATTGCGAGTCTCATGGACAATGGGGTTTCAGCCCGTTCGGTTGGCCGGAAAATAACGACTCTCAGGACATTCTTCAGGTTTCTGATCAAGAACGAAAAAATAGCTGTCAACCCAATGCTGAAAGTGCAGGCACCAAAAGTGAGTAAGCGCCTGCCGGTTTTTGTAGAGGAAAGGCAAATGGAAAACCTGCTTGACAAAAATGTTTTCGAAGAGACCGAAAATAATTCCTACGAAGCGTTATTGGTAAGATTGATCATCGAATTGTTTTATGGAACGGGAATGCGTTTGGCGGAATTGATAGGCCTGGAGCAGGATGATGTGGATTTTGTAAAAGGGACGGTGAAGGTTTTGGGAAAAAGGAACAAGGAAAGGATCATTCCAGTCAACGTTGAGTTGAAAAACCTGATGGCGACATTTGTGGAAATGAAATCCTCGAAAGCGGTTCCTTTTGGGAATGAAAAATCAAGATTTTTGTTGCAGAGGGAAAATGGGAAAAAACTCTCCCGGAAATTTGTTTACGGCCGGGTCAACCACTACCTTAGTCTTGTTACAACGATTGACAAAAAAAGTCCGCATGTTTTACGCCACACTTTTGCCACACACATGCTCAATCACGGTGCCGATCTCAATGCGATCAAGGAGTTGTTGGGTCATGCCAACCTTTCAGCCACACAGATTTATACCCACAATTCAGTCGACAAATTAAAATCAATTCATCACAAGGCCCATCCGCGTGCATAAGGAATTCTCTCTCAATTATTTTATAAACACAGGAGGTTATTATGGAAATCCAAATTCAATCGATTCATTTCACGGCCGACAGCAAATTGCTCGGTTTCATTGAGGAAAAAGTGGGTAAGCTTTCCCATTTCTATGACGGAATCATCAGCAGTGAAATTTTCCTGCGAATCGACAAGTCGGACAATTCAACCAACAAAATCGCTGAAATCAAACTCAACGTTCCAGGAAATGATCTGTATGTGAAACGCCAGTGTAAGACTTTTGAAGAGGCGATTGACACGGGAATCCTGGCGATTTCCAAGCAGGTGAAGAGATACAAGGAAAAAGTCAAGGGATTATGATAAAATAGGATTTTGATTCCGAACGGCTGGTTACCCCAGCCGTTTTTTTGTTTTTGTCGGCATAAAAAAATGTTTTCCACACCGAATTTGAATTTGAGGCGAAATTCTTTGCCGAAACCGAAGAAATTTCCCTAAAAAATAAGGTGGTCTTTTTGTTGCGTGAGAAAAGTTTTATACATTTGCAGTCCTTTTTGAAGGGGGTAGAATGAAAAACTACCTCAAAAGTTCTTTGAAATCAGGAGATGGACGCGTGATGGTCACTTCGGTAAGCCTCCTCCAAGACTGACAATAATAGCCGGTGTAGCTCAGCTGGTAGAGCAGCTGATTTGTAATCAGCAGGTCGGAGGTTCGAATCCCTTCGCCGGCTCAACTCGAAAATAAGGTAGATTGTTGTCTTGGATTGTACCGAAAATCAGGTTTCATCAATGGCTTCGAGGGGAGATACTCAAGCGGCCAACGAGGACAGACTGTAAATCTGTTGACTTAGTCTTCACAGGTTCGAATCCTGTTCTCCCCACACTAAGAAGATCGGAGGATAATGGCTAACGCTTAGTTCTCGGAATTTATAAAAGCGGAAGTAGCTCATTTGGTAGAGCATCAGCCTTCCAAGCTGAGGGTGGCCGGTTCGAGCCCGGTCTTCCGCTCAAAAAAATAACATCAATAGTCCTTAGCGACGAATGAAAAATAGTAAAGAAGCCTCTTCATCTCTTGGTAATCGCCGCTGTAGCTCAGTGGTAGAGCACTTCCTTGGTAAGGAAGAGGTCGGGGGTTCGATTACCCCCATCGGCTCATCACCCATGATAGCGGATTCTGATTTCAAAAATGGAATAAACTGACAAAAGAGTAAACGTTTCGAAACAAATAAATAATCAACACCAAACAAAACCATAGCTATGGCAAAAGAGAAATTTGACCGCTCAAAACCGCACGTGAATGTCGGTACCATCGGTCACGTTGACCACGGCAAGACGACCCTTACTGCTGCGATCACAACCGTTCTTGCAGGAAAAGGTCTCGCTGAAATTCGTGACTTCTCATCGATTGATAACGCTCCCGAAGAAAAAGAGCGTGGAATCACAATCAATACTTCCCACGTGGAATATTCAACGGAGAAGCGTCACTACGCTCACGTTGATTGTCCAGGTCACGCTGACTATGTTAAAAACATGGTAACAGGTGCTGCCCAAATGGACGGAGCCATTCTTGTTGTAGCTGCAACAGATGGTCCAATGCCACAGACACGTGAGCATATTCTTCTTGCCCGTCAGGTAGGAGTTCCGCAAATCGTCGTTTTCATGAACAAAGTGGACATGGTTGACGATCCAGAACTTCTTGATTTGGTCGAGATGGAAATCCGTGACCTTCTTACTTTCTATAAGTTTGATGGTGCCAATACCCCTATCATTCGCGGTTCCGCTCTTGGTGGACTCAACAAAGAGCCAAAATGGGTTGATAAAATCATGGAATTGATGGATGCTGTGGATTCTTATATCCCAACTCCTACACGAGATAAGGAAAAACCATTCCTCATGTCTGTTGAGGATGTATTTACAATTACTGGACGTGGCACTGTTGCAACTGGCCGTATCGAAACAGGTGTAATCAATGTTGGAGAAGATGTTGAAATCATCGGTATGCAGGAAGCGAAATTGAAATCGACCTGTACAGGAGTTGAGATGTTCCGTAAATTGCTTGATACCGGTGAAGCTGGAGACAATGTTGGTCTTCTTCTCCGTGGTATTGACAAAAAAGACATCCGCCGCGGAATGGTTATTGCAAAACCAGGTTCTATCACACCTCACCATGATTTCAAAGCTGAAATCTACGTGTTGAAAAAAGAAGAAGGTGGTCGTCATACACCGTTCCATAATAAATATCGTCCACAGTTCTATTTCCGTACTACTGACGTTACCGGAGAAATTGATCTTCCGGAAGGACGCGAAATGGTAATGCCTGGTGATAATGTTACAATCACGGTTAAATTGATTGTTCCTATCGCTATGGATAAAGGTCTCCGTTTCGCTATCCGCGAAGGAGGACGTACCGTTGGCGCTGGACAGGTTATAGAAATTATAAAATAAACCCGCACCTGTTGGGACAGGATCAACTGCAGAATGAAGGTGTTCCCCGCCTATTATAATCGGGGAACACCTTTCGCTGCCAAAAGGACTTCGGTAAACCGCGATAAAAACGGGCATAGTTCAATGGTAGAATAGCGGTCTCCAAAACCGTTGATCTTGGTTCGAATCCAGGTGCCCGTGCAAAAACTATTGCAATGAATCGGATAAAATTATATCTACAGGAAGTAGGTGAAGAGCTCCTTAGAAAAGTTACCTGGCCTACTTGGACCGAACTTCAGGAAAGTGCAATCATAGTAATGATTGCCACCCTGATTTTTGCCGTCATTGTTTTTGCAATGGACTTTGTATTCAATAAGGGAATGGAAAAATTATATCAATTTATTTAAGCGGATATTTTTTCCTTAAAATCATTAAAATCAAAAGTTCCAACGGAAATGGCTGAGCAACTCCAACATAAAGAGCAACAAACTAAAAAGTGGTATGTATTGCGTGTTGTCAACGGCAAGGAAAAAAAGATAAAGCAATATATCGATTCCGAAATTTCGCGTTTGGGTATGCAGGATTTTGTTTCACAAGTCCTTATTCCTATTGAGAAAGTGATTCAGATCCGTAGTGGGAAAAAAGTCAGTAAGGAAAGAAATATTTTTCCTGGTTATATCATGCTTGAAGGTTCATTGGTGGGAGAAATTCCCCACATGTTGAAGAATATCACAGGTGTAATAGGATTTCTTGGTTCAAAGACTGGAGACCCTGTTCCATTGCGTCCATCTGAAATCAATAGGATACTCGGGAAAGTCGACGAAATGGCAGGAGCGGAGGAAACAATGCTGAATACTTTTGTCGTTGGTGAAACGGTTAAAGTTATCGACGGACCTTTTAATACATTCTCTGGAGTGATTGAAGAAATCAATGAAGAGAAGAAGAAGCTCAAGGTAATGGTCAAGATTTTTGGCCGCAAAACCCCTCTTGAGCTTAATTACATGCAGGTTGAAAAAGAATAACCTGCCTTGACTCGCTGTTACGCGCTTCCACAAATAACAGAAACAAAGTAAAAAAATCAAAATGGCGAAAGAAGTAAGTGCTCTAATCAAACTTCAGATAAAAGGTGGCGCTGCCAACCCGTCTCCACCTATCGGACCTGCATTGGGTGCGAAAGGTGTGAACATCATGGAGTTTTGCAAGCAGTTCAACGCCCGTACGCAAACTCAAGCTGGCAAAGTGCTGCCGGTAATCATTACGGTTTATAATGATAAATCATTTGAATTTATCCTTAAACAGCCTCCGGTTGCCATTCAGCTAAAAGATGCAGCTAAAGTTCAAACTGGGTCAGGTGAATCCAATCGAAAAAAAGTTGGATCAGTCACATGGGATCAAGTGCGTGCAATCGCGGAAAACAAAATGCCTGACTTGAATTGTTTCACCATTGAATCAGCAATGAGCATGGTGGCAGGTTCTGCTCGCAGTTTGGGTTTCACGGTTACAGGAACGAACCCGCTTCAAAAGTAAACTCAGAAGTTTAACCCGACGGAGTTTTTGTAAAGGCAGAAACGTTTGAACGTCACAACTTCAATTAAATGGCAAAACTGACCAAAAAAAGAAAAGCAATCATCGGGAAATATGACGCATCAAAGTCCTATTCCCTTGTTGATGCAGCTAAGATCGTGAAGGAAATCACGACAACTAAATTCGATGCTTCTGTTGACCTCAGCATTCGTCTGGGTGTTGATCCCAAGAAAGCAAATCAGATGGTTCGCGGAACAGTCACATTACCGCATGGAACGGGTAAAACCCTCCGTGTTTTGGTAATTTGCACTCCCGATAAAGAAGCCGAAGCGAAAGCTGCCGGCGCTGATTTTGTAGGAGGGGATGATTTTATTGCAAAAATCAAGGAAGGTTGGACTGATGTTGACGTGATCATTACCACCCCAAGCATGATGGGAAAAGTAGGTGCTCTCGGAAAAGTTCTCGGTCCCCGCGGATTGATGCCTAATCCTAAAACAGGAACGGTAACAATGGAAGTGGGAAAAGCCGTGAAAGATTCTAAAGGCGGAAAAATCGATTTCAAGGTTGACAAGGCAGGAATTATTCATTCTGCAGTCGGCAAGGCATCTTTTGACGCTGATAAAATCGCGGAGAACGCCAATGAAATCCTTCAGTCGATCTTGAAGATGAAACCGGCTTCGGCAAAAGGTGCTTATATGAGAAGTGTTTATCTCTCCAGCACAATGAGTCCGAGTGTTCAGGTTGAAACTAAAACGCTCGCTTAATTTTAATTTCTTTTAATCGGATAATAAACCGATCTGAAAATGAACAAAGAAAATAAAACACAAATTATTACCGACCTCGCAGAAAAACTTGCCACAAACAAGAATTTCTACTTGGCCGATACCTCTGAGCTTCCGTCTGACAAGACGAGTTCATTGAGAAGAAAGTGTTTTGACCAAAAGATAAAACTGATTGTTGTAAAAAATACTTTGTTGCAAAAGGCAATGGAGCGCACCAACGATGAAAATTTCAAGGCGCTTTATCCTGCACTCAAGGGTTCCACTTCAATTATGTTTTGCGAATCGGCTTCAGCACCCGGCAAACTCATTCAAGAGTTTCGGAAATCAAATAAAAAGCCAGTGTTGAAAGGCGCATTCGTTGAACAAAGTGTTTATCTCGGCGACGACCAATTGGATACCCTGGCGGCAATCAAATCGAAAAACGAATTGATCGGCGATATTATCGGATTGTTACAGTCTCCTGCAAGAAACGTTATCTCAGCTCTTGTGGCGCATAGCGAAAAACAAGCAGGAAGCGAAACACCTTCTGAACCTGCAGCATAAATTCCATGCTGATGCTTTAAAAGGAAAATAAAAACAGAAAGAAAAATTCACACTAGTTAATTCAAAAACCAAATAAAATGGCAGACGTAAAAGCAATCGCAGAAACGTTAGTTAACCTTACTGTAAAAGAAGTAAGTGAACTCGCAAAAGTATTGAAAGATGAATATGGAATTGAACCTGCAGCGGCTGCTGTAATGGTTGCTGGCCCTGGTGCCGGTGCTCCTGCTGCTGCCGAGAAAACCTCATTCGATGTTATTCTCAAATCCGGTGGCGGACAAAAACTTCAAGTGGTTAAAGCGGTAAAAGACGCTACAGGACTTGGACTGAAAGAAGCAAAAGATCTTGTTGACGGTGCTCCAAAGACTGTCAAAGAAGGTGTTAGTAAAGAAGATGCTGAGTCTTTAAAGAAGATTCTTCAAGACGCAGGTGCTGAAGTTGAAATCAAGTAATCCGTCTTCAGCGGGTCTTTAGGTTTAATCCTTGTCCATTCGGAGTGATTCTGCGTGGACAAGGTTAAACCATTTGTTGCTCAGTGCTTTTGTTTCACGAAATAATTCGATACCATCTTGGAAACGACCAAAAAACAGCAACGTATCAGTTTTGCAAAGAGCAAAGCCCAAATTGATTATCCGGATTTTCTGGAAATCCAACTTAAATCCTTTCAGGATTTTTTCCAGTTGGAAACAACAAGTGAAAACAGGCAAGACGAAGGTTTGTTCAAGGTATTCAGTGAAAATTTTCCAATCACTGACGCCAGAAACAATTTCGTTTTGGAATTCCTTGATTATTTTGTTGATCCGCCACGCTACTCGATTGACGAGTGCATTGAGCGTGGATTGACATACAGTGTTCCATTAAAGGCGAAATTGCGCCTTTACTGTACAGATCCCGAGCATGAGGATTTCGAAACAATTGTACAGGACGTTTATTTGGGAACAATCCCTTACATGACTCCGCGTGCAACTTTCGTTATCAATGGTGCTGAACGTGTTATTGTTTCGCAGCTTCACCGTTCACCCGGTGTATTCTTCGGACAAAGCCGTCACGCCAATGGAACAAAACTCTATTCTGCACGTGTCATTCCTTTCAAAGGATCATGGATTGAATTTGCAACTGACATTAACAATGTCATGTATGCTTATATCGATCGAAAGAAAAAATTACCGGTTACAACGCTTCTCCGTGCAATCGGATGGGAAAGTGATAAACAAATCCTTGAACTTTTCGGACTTGCCGACGAGGTGAAAGTCAGTAAGGCCGCTTTGAAAGCGGTTATTGGCCGTAAGCTTGCCGCTCGTGTTCTGAAAACATGGGTGGAGGATTTTGTTGATGAAGATACCGGTGAAGTTGTTTCCATCGAACGTAACGAAGTCATTATTGACCGCGAAACGATCCTTGAAAACAGTCACGTTGACCTCATCGTTGATGCCAATGTGAAATCGATCATCCTGCACAAGGAAGATTCTGCCAATCTTGATTATTCGATCATTTACAATACACTCCAGAAAGATACTTCCAACTCTGAGAAGGAAGCTGTGGAGCACATTTACCGCCAACTTCGTAATGCAGAACCGCCTGATGAGGAAACCGCTCGTGGAATTATCGACAAGCTTTTCTTCTCCGACAAACGTTATGATCTTGGTGAAGTCGGCCGTTACCGCCTGAACAAAAAACTGAAGGCAACAACTTCAGAAGAAGTTCGCGTATTGACGAAAGACGACATTATTGCAATTATCAAATATCTCATCGAGTTGATTAACTCGAAAGCGGATATCGATGATATTGACCATTTGTCAAATCGCCGTGTTCGTACGGTTGGTGAACAGCTCTATTCCCAATTCGGAGTCGGTCTTGCCCGTATGGCACGTACGATCCGCGAACGCATGAATGTTCGTGACAATGAGGTTTTCACTCCGACGGATTTGATCAATGCGAAGACACTTTCTTCGGTCATCAACTCTTTCTTCGGAACCAATCAGCTTTCACAGTTCATGGACCAAACCAATCCGTTGGCAGAGATCACGCACAAGCGTCGTCTCTCCGCACTCGGACCAGGAGGTCTCTCCCGTGAACGTGCAGGTTTCGAGGTTCGTGACGTTCACTATACGCACTATGGCCGTCTTTGTACAATTGAAACACCTGAAGGTCCGAACATCGGTTTGATTTCTTCGCTTTGTGTTTATGCGAAAATCAATAAGCTTGGTTTTATTGAAACACCTTACCGCACAGTTACAAACGGTAAAGTGGATTCAAACAAGAGTATTGTTTATCTCACTGCAGAGGAGGAAGATCAACGCACCATTGCACAGGCGAATGCGGAATTGGATGAAAAAGGCAACTTCGTTGAAAAACGTATCAAGGCCCGTTATGAATCGGATTATCCGGTTGTTGAGCCTGAGAATATTTCATTGATGGATGTTGCTCCAAATCAAATCGCATCCATCGCTGCATCACTCATTCCTTTCCTTGAACATGATGATGCCAACCGCGCACTCATGGGATCGAACATGCAACGTCAAGCTGTTCCACTTCTTCGTCCTGAAGCTCCGATTGTGGGAACAGGTCTCGAAGGATTGATTGCACGCGACTCCCGCGTTCTTTGGCAAGCTGAAGGTGACGGTGTTGTGGAATATGTTGATGCAACTGAAATCACCATCCGTTATAATCGCAGCGACAAAGATCGTCTCGTAAGTTTCGATGACGACATCAAATCATACAAACTCACGAAATTCCGCAAAACCAACCAGAGCACTTGTGTCAATCTTCGCCCGATGGTGAAGAAAGGCGAGAAAGTGAAAAAAGGACAGATTCTCTGTGAAGGTTATGCAACCAAAGATGCTGAGATTGCATTGGGAAGAAACCTGAAAGTGGCTTTCATGCCATGGAAAGGTTACAACTTTGAGGATGCTATCGTAATCAGCGAACGTGTTGTGCGCGATGATATTTTCACATCCATACACATTGATGAATATGTAATGGAAGTGCGTGATACAAAACGCGGTCTTGAAGAACTCACCGCCGACATTCCAAACGTTTCAGAAGAGGCAACGAAAGATCTCGATGAAAACGGATTGATTCGTGTTGGTGCTGAAGTCAAAGAGGGAGACATTCTCATTGGTAAAATCACTCCGAAAGGGGAAACCGACCCATCTCCGGAAGAAAAACTTCTCCGTGCGATTTTCGGTGATAAAGCCGGTGATGTGAAAGATGCGTCCTTGAAAGTCCCACCATCGATTCGTGGAGTGATCATTGACAAAAAACTTTTCTCACGCGCCATAAAAGACAAAAAAGCGAAAGCCGACGAAAAAACACTTGTCGAAAAAATTGACAAGGAAGAAGCGGTTGAAGCTGCAGCCTTGAAATCTGTTCTTGTAGAAAAACTGACTCACATTCTCAGTGGAAAAACCACTCCGGGTGTTTTCAGCAATCTCAAGGAAGAGGTGGTTGAAAAAGGAACGAAGTTCTCAGGAAAAGTTTTGGAGAAAATCGATTTCGCCAACGTGAATCCTTCGAAATGGACGAACGATAACGATACCAATGAACTCGTAAAAGCTGTTCTGCACAACTACAATATCAAGAACAACGATTTGGGCGGCGTTTACAAACGCAAGAAATTCGCTCTTCAGGTTGGTGATGAATTGCCGGCAGGAATTGTTCAGCTTGCAAAAGTTTACATTGCCAAAAAACGCAAGTTGAAAGTCGGTGACAAGATGGCTGGCCGTCACGGTAACAAAGGTATTGTCGCAAGAATCGTTCGCGATGAAGACATGCCTTTCCTTTCCGACGGAACCACAGTCGATATCGTTCTCAATCCGCTTGGTGTACCTTCCCGTATGAATCTTGGACAGATTTATGAAACCGTACTTGGTTGGGCAGGACAAAAACTCGGATTGAAATTCGGCACACCTATTTTTGACGGTGCTTCCATTGAAGAAATCAACGGATATACCGATCAAGCCGGTCTTCCACGTTATGGACGTACTTTCTTGAATGACGGTGGATCGGGAGAAAAATTCGATCAGCCTGCAACAGTCGGTATCATCTACATGTTGAAACTTGGTCACATGGTTGATGATAAGATGCACGCACGTTCAATCGGACCTTACTCGCTCATCACGCAGCAACCGCTCGGTGGTAAAGCGCAGTTCGGTGGTCAGCGTTTTGGTGAGATGGAAGTTTGGGCGCTCGAAGCATTCGGTGCCGCCAACATCTTGCAGGAAATATTGACAATTAAATCCGACGATGTTGTGGGCCGTGCAAAAGCCTACGAAGCAATCGTGAAAGGCGAGAATATGCCGACACCGGGAATTCCAGAATCATTCAACGTATTGTTGCATGAGCTCCGCGGATTGGCACTGAATGTCAGCCTCGACTAAATCATTGATTTGTCATTTGATTTCACTGAGTAATCACGAACGAAACAAAACCACGATATGTCTTTCCGAAAAGATGTCAAAATAAAAAGTAACTTTTCTACCATTACAATCAGTTTGGCTTCACCTGAATCCATTCTCGAACGTTCAAGCGGAGAAGTTCTTAAACCGGAGACCATCAACTATCGCACATACAAACCCGAACGGGATGGTTTGTTCTGCGAAAGGATCTTCGGACCAGTAAAGGATTGGGAATGTCACTGTGGCAAATACAAACGTATCCGATACAAGGGGATTGTTTGTGACCGTTGCGGTGTGGAAGTAACGGAGAAAAAAGTTCGACGTGAAAGAATGGGACACATCAACCTTACCGTTCCAGTCGCTCACATCTGGTACTTCCGTTCATTGCCGAATAAGATCGGTTACCTGCTTGGTCTTCCAACGAAAAAATTGGACATGATCATTTACTACGAACGTTATGTTGTAGTGAATGCAGGTATCAAGGCAACAGATGGAATTCAGTATATGGATTTTCTTACAGAAGAACAGTATCTAGAAATCCTGGATACACTTCCAAAAGAAAACCAGCACCTCGACGATATGGACCCTAACAAGTTCGTAGCGCGCATGGGGGCAGAAGCATTGTACGATTTGTTGCAACGCATCAAGTTGGATGAATTGTCATACGATCTTCGTCACAAGGCAAATACGGAAACTTCGCAACAACGTAAAAATGAAGCGTTGAAACGTCTTCAAGTTGTAGAGGCTTTCCGTCAGGCAAACAAGAATGTTGAGAATCGTCCAGAATGGATGATCATCAAGGTTGTTCCGGTTATTCCACCTGAACTCCGCCCGCTTGTGCCGTTGGATGGTGGACGTTTCGCAACTTCGGATCTTAATGATTTGTATCGTCGCGTAATCATCCGCAACAATCGTTTGAAACGTTTGATAGAGATCAAGGCTCCTGATGTCATTCTCCGTAACGAGAAGCGTATGTTGCAGGAAGCTGTCGATTCATTGTTCGACAACTCTCGCAAATCAAATGCCGTAAAAACGGAATCGAATCGCGCACTCAAATCGCTTTCTGATTCCTTGAAAGGAAAACAAGGCCGTTTCCGTCAGAACTTGCTCGGAAAACGTGTCGACTATTCTGCACGTTCCGTAATTGTCGTTGGACCCGAATTGAAATTGCACGAATGCGGTTTGCCAAAAGATATGGCGGCTGAATTATTCAAGCCATTTATCATTCGCAAACTCATTGAGCGCGGAATCGTTAAAACAGTGAAGTCTGCGAAAAAAATCGTTGATCGCAAGGATGCTGTGGTTTGGGATATTCTTGAGAATGTTCTTCGTGGGCATCCCGTACTGCTGAATCGTGCCCCAACACTTCACAGATTGGGTATTCAGGCTTTCCAGCCAAAACTGATCGAAGGAAAAGCGATCCAACTTCACCCGCTCGTCTGTACAGCGTTCAACGCCGATTTCGACGGTGACCAAATGGCTGTGCACGTTCCACTCGGAAATGCTGCCATTCTTGAAGCTCAGGTTTTGATGCTTGCAGCCCATAATATCTTGAATCCTGCAAACGGTGCGCCGATTGCGGTTCCTTCTCAGGACATGGTGCTTGGTCTGTATTACATGACCAAAGGAATGCGTACCGATAAAACCATCACTGTCAAGGGTGAAGGATTGAAATTCTATAGTGCCGAAGAAGCGGTTATCGCTTATAACGAAGGCCGTGTTGTGCTTAATGCATGGGTTTTCGTGAAAATCGATAACCATAAAGAAGGCGACCAATTGCAGACCAAAGTGATTGAAACAACTTTGGGAAGAATCCTTTTCAATCAGGTTGTTCCGCGCGAAGCTGGATATATCAATGAATTGTTGACCAAGAAATCATTGCGCGATATTATCGGTGCAATTGTGAAAGAAACCGGAATGGCTAAAACGGCGAAATTCCTTGATGATATCAAGGAACTCGGTTTCCGCATGGCGTTCAAGGGAGGATTGTCTTTCAATCTTGGAGATATCATTGTCCCTGACGAAAAAGTGAAAATGATTGCCGAAGCGAACGATCAGGTGGAAGAGGTGAGAAGCAATTACAACATGGGCTTCATTACCAACAACGAGCGTTACAATCAGATCATCGACATCTGGACACATACCAATAACAGAATCACCAAACGCGTTCTTGATCAACTCTCTTCCGATCGCCAAGGATTCAATCCGGTTTACATGATGTTGGATTCCGGAGCCCGCGGTTCGAAAGAACAAATCAAACAGCTGGGTGGTATGCGCGGTTTGATGGCGAAACCTTCTAAAGCAGGTTCATCCGGTGGGGAAATTATTGAGAATCCGGTCATTTCCAATTTCAAGGAAGGTCTGTCGATTCTTGAATATTTCATCTCCACTCACGGTGCACGTAAAGGTCTTGCCGATACGGCTTTGAAAACCGCCGATGCCGGTTACCTCACACGCCGTCTCGTCGATGTGGCACAGGACGTTGTCATTACAGAAGAGGATTGCGGAACACTTCGTGGATTGATTGCAATCCCATTGAAGAAAAACGAGGAGATTGTAGAATCGCTTCATGATCGCATTCTCGGACGTACAACCGTTCATGATGTTTACAATCCACAAACCGGAGATCTGATCATCACTGCCGGTTCTGAAATCACTGAAGATTACGCTGCGCAAATTGATAATTCCGCAATTGAATCCGTTGAGATCCGTTCCGTACTTACTTGCGAATCAAAACAGGGTGTGTGTGCGAAATGCTACGGAAGAAATCTTGCATCGGGCCGAATGGTTCAGCAAGGTGAAGCTGTTGGTGTCATCGCTGCACAATCCATCGGTGAGCCGGGTACACAGCTTACACTCCGTACATTCCACGTCGGTGGAACTGCATCGAGTATTGCTGCAGCTTCGAAACTCGAAGCGAAATACGACGGTATCATTGAAATTGAAGAATTGCGTACGGTAAAGCGTAAGAATGCAGAAGGAAATATGGTTGATGTTGTCATCGGCCGTTCCGCTGAAATGCGCATCATCGATTCAAATACAAAAATCGTTCTCACCACAGGAAATATCCCTTACGGATGTCAATTGTATGTGAAGAATGGAGAGACCGTGAAAAAAGGAACTGTCATTTGCGATTGGGATCCTTACAATGCGGTTATCGTTTCCGAGTTCGGTGGCAAATTGGAATTCGAACACATTGAAGAAGGTGTTACATTCCGCGAAGAGGCTGATGAACAAACCGGCTTCCACGAAAAAGTCATTATCGAAACAAAAGATAAAACGAAGAATCCGTCCATTCGTATCGTGAGCGGTTCCGACATTCTGAAAAACTATAACATTCCGGTTGCCGCTCACATCGTTGTTGAGAACAACCAGAAAATCGAGCCGGGACAAATCCTCGTTAAGATTCCACGCGCTCTCGGAAAACAAGGCGATATCACTGGAGGTCTTCCACGTGTAACCGAACTTTTCGAAGCACGTAATCCTTCGAATCCTGCTGTTGTTTCTGAAATCGATGGTGTTGTCACTTTCGGAAAAATCAAACGCGGTAATCGCGAAGTGCTTGTTGAATCACGTACCGGCGAACGCAAAACATATCTTGTTCCATTATCCAAACACATCCTTGTTCAGGAAAATGACTTCGTCCGTGCAGGTGAAGCACTTTCCGACGGATCAATCAGCCCTGGCGATATTCTTGCCATCAAGGGACCGACTGCCGTTCAGGAATATTTGGTGAATGAAGTTCAGGAAGTTTATCGTTTGCAAGGTGTGAAAATCAACGACAAGCATTTTGAAGTTATCGTTCGTCAGATGATGCGCAAAGTTGACATCGTTGATCCTGGTGATACCATGTTCCTCGAACAGCAACTTGCCAACAAAGCTGATTTCATGGAAGAAAATGATCGCCTCTTCAGCAAAAAAGTTGTTGTTGAGCCCGGTGATTCCACTTCAATGAAAGCGGGACAGATTATCTCTGCACGCAAATTGCGCGATGAAAATTCCATGTTGAAACGCAAAGATTTGAAACAGGTTGAAGCACGCGATGCCGTTCCTGCAACTTCATCTCAGATTCTCCAAGGTATCACACGTGCATCCCTGCAAACCAACAGCTGGGTTTCTGCAGCATCTTTCCAGGAAACCACGAAAGTGCTCAACGAAGCGGCTGTCAATGGAAAAGTCGATACACTCAACGGCCTCAAGGAAAACGTTATTGTCGGTCACCTCATTCCTGCCGGAACCGGTCACCGCACTTACGAAAAATTGGTAGTCGGTTCAAAAGACGAATACGAAAAACTCCTCGCTGCGAAAAAAGAAGCGATGGAAGAAGAGGTTTGAGAATAAATATTTCAGACTGCATGAGTCCTCCCATAATTTATGGGGGGACTTTTTTTCTTTAGGTGAGCAACCGGTTATTGCGTTTATAATCGTGCTTTCAAATAACACGCTTGCCATTCAAACACATTTCAGTATGCGTCAACAGGAAAATTTTCAGTTTGAGCCAACAAGATCAGCAACCGGATTTAGAATGTTTAAAATTATCGGACTGATTTTTATTGCCATTTTTCTTTTTGGATTATTGGGCTTTTATGTTTTGTTCCATATCATGAAAAAAAGTGCGGATGAAAACGAAAATGGTCTCACAACGCTTGAAGGGGTTTTTGAAATCAACGATTCCATTCTTGCGCCTGTTTCCGGAAAAACGACAGCGGTGGCGCAAATCAAAGTGAGTTGGAATACATGGTCGCCCGGTTCCCATGATGATTATACATGCTACTATGATTTTTTGGATTACAAGCCAGGAACTGTGTTGAAGGTCAACGGGAAAAAATACATTATCGTCGGTACGCAAGTGCGCATGTTTCGCGGGAAAAAAAACTGTTCTCCAGTTGTCGGCCTCACCATCAAGAGGATGCAAACGAAATGCGACACCATACCCAACGCCATCATGGGAATCGATAGACGGTTGGATTATTATATCGATAAGTTGAAAACAGGTTATATACAAGCTGCAAATGCGCGATTGAACTTGACGGAACGGCGCTATTCATCCACCGATACCGTTATGATCAGCGCTTTCGTAAGGAATGACACGATTTTTTTGGAGAACAGAAAATACTGAAGATCAGTTGACACTTTTATGAAGTGACGCTTTTTTCAAATTAATAAAAAATACATTCCGGGAAATTTATAACTTGTCAATGTGATTTCTGAAAACAACAAAGTCAAAAGTGAAGATCTTGGTTTCGCACTCTATGAAATGCGGAACGATGGTTGCATTGTCTTGCGCCTGGTGGATGATTTGATGATTGACATTGAGAAAGCGAAATTGATGGATGCGGCTCTTGCAAAAATGACGACTGACGGACCGAAAAAAATTCTTGTCATTACCGGAAAATTCACTTCTGCCGATGATGAGGCGCGACAATTCCTTGCCTCGCATGTGAAAGAAAAACAAATTGAAAAAACCTCGGTGGTGATCCATTCGCTTTCGCAACGGCTGTTGGCCAATTTTTTTCTCAAGGTCAATAAGCCTGCATTCAAGATTCGTTTTTTTACCGATGCACATCAAGCGGAGAAATGGTTACTGAGCGAATAGACATTTTACGGAATAAATAATTCATTGACCCACTAAAAAAATCAGCCATGCAAGACGAAAATCCAAATCAGCAAATGAATATCGAATTGAATGAAGATGTTGCCGGAGGAATATATTCCAACTTTGCCGTCATCACGCATTCTGTTTCTGAATTTGTTGTTGACTTTATCCAGGTAATGCCGGGTGTGCCGAAAGCCCGTGTGAAATCGCGCATCATCATGACTCCGCAGCATGCGAAACGCCTGATGAAAGCGTTGAAAGACAATGTGGCAAGATTCGAAAGTGCAAATGGTGCAATTGATGACGCCGAATTTGCACAGGCCTACCCGCTGAATTTCGGCGGACCGAAAGGACAAGCTTGAAATAAATGTGAATTCATGATGTGCAAATGTGCAGATGGAAATTGTGTCTGCATGTTTGCACATTTTTTATTTGAACCGGGAAGAAAATAATTTTCATTTTGTATTTCCCTGACATTGATGCATGCATCCTTTCATGACTGGAAAAGGCAATGTTCGGAAATAGCCGCGATTGCAGCGGAAAGCCCACAGCTCACAAAAATATTTTCGGAAATGAAATCGCGAGGACTTGCAGCGAAAAGCGCGTGAAGTGTTTCTTGAATGTGAAAATATTTCCGCTTCAAAAATCACAACAATGTGCAAACTGCCATTGGCAAAAGTGATTCCGCTCTCTCGGTTTATTGGTCTTTGCCATTGCACAATTTCTCGAAAGCGAGATTCGCTTTTTCAAAATTGAATTCGGAAATTTTATTTTCAAATGTTTTCCTGATCAAATCATTTCCCGGATTGCCAATGCTTCCCGTATGTGTATGCCGGATGCTTTCCGGTTTTTTGAAAACACCCGCATCGACAGCCATACCGATGTTTTTATAGGCATCACGAAACGGTATTCCGCTTTTCACCTGCTCATTGACAGCATCAACGGTAAAAAGAAAATCATATTTCGGATTTTCAAGAATGTTCCTGTTGATGATGATATTTTCCAGCATCAATGCCGCCATTTCCATGCAGGATTTCATTTCCTTGAATGCGGGAAAAAGAATCTCTTTCGTCAGTTGCAATTCGCGGTGATATCCGGAAGGGAGATTGTTCAGCAACAGCGAAAATTCATTCGGAAGCGATTGCAGCCGATTGCATTTTCCGCGAATGATTTCCCATACATCCGGATTTTTTTTGTGCGGCATGATGCTGCTGCCTGTTGTCAGGTTTTCCGGAAATGAAATGAAGGAGAAATCCTGATTCATGAACAACGTGCAATCCATGGCAAGTTTTGACAATGTACTTGCCACCGCTGCAATTCCCACCGCTGCTGTTTTTTCAGTTTTGCCGCGTGTCATTTGCGCATAAACGGAATTCACATTCATTCCTGAAAATCCAAGAAGTTCCGTTGTCAATTCGCGATCGATCGGAAACGAAGATCCATATCCCGCTGCCGAACCGAGTGGATTCTTGTCCGCGGTTTTATAAGCCGCAAGCAGCGATTCAAGATCATCCGAAAGGCTTTCCGCATAAGCTCCAAACCACAATCCAAATGAGGAAGGCATGGCAATTTGCAAATGTGTGTAACCGGGAAGTAAGGTGTCTTTATTTTTTTCGGAAAGCGATTGCAACAAATTGAAAAGCGATTCAACATCGTTCACCGTTTTTTGCAATTCGCTCCGGATGAAAAGTTTGATGTCAAGCAAGGATTGGTCATTGCGTGAACGTGCGGTGTGTATTTTTTTTCCCGCGTCACCTGTTTTTTCTGTCAACAGGAATTCTATTTGCGAATGGACATCTTCACATGTATCGCCAATGGCAAATTCTCCCTTGCGGATGATTCCAAGTATGTTTTTCAATTCAAGATGAAGCGATTTTTTTTCTTCGGTATTGATCAATCCGCATTGTGAAAGCATTTCGGTATGCGCCAACGAACCGATGACATCGAATTCCGCAAGCATCAAATCGAATTCACGGTCATTGCCAACCGTAAACGATTCCACTTTTTTATCCGACGATGTTTCCTTTTGCCAAAGCTTCATTTTGATTTCCGATTTAGTGATTTCCGATTTCCGATTTTTTATTTTTGAGTGCCATTTCCTTTTGAAATTGCCCGATGAGTTCGATGTAAATCCTGATTCCCTCTTCGATTTCGTTCAGGAAAATGAATTCATCTGCAGTGTGTGAACGTGCGGAATCTCCCGGACCGATTTTTATCGAGGGAAAAGGAATCAATGCCTGATCGGAAGTGGTGGGTGAACCGTAAAATTTCCTTCCCGTTTTTTTTCCTGCCACCGGCAACGGATGATTTTCGTCAATGAAGGAGGGGCGGATTCTTGTCGAGCGTGGAGTTACCTCACACGAAACATTTTCCCTGACAGTCTGTAAGATTTCGTCGTGTGTATACGCATCCGTCACACGCACATCCACAACAAAAGCGCATTGTTCCGGAACCACATTGTGTTGTGTTCCAGAATTGATCATCGTTACCGTCATCTTCACTTTGCCCAACCACTTTGATATTTTCGGAAATTGAAATGTGCGAAACCATTCGATGGATTCCATTGCCTTGTAGATTGCATTGTCACCTTCATCGCGCGCAGCATGCCCTTTTTTTCCGGTGACGACACAATCCAAAACAAGCAAACCCTTTTCCGCAACTGCAATTTCCATTTGCGTCGGTTCTCCAACAATGGCGCAATCTATTTCCCTAAGTTGTGGAAGAATCAATTCAATGCCATTCTTTCCGGAAATTTCCTCTTCGGCTGTTGCAGCAAGAATCAAATTGAAAGGAAGTTGCTGATCATAAAAATGCAGGAATGTTGCAATCAAGGAACACAGTGCGCCACCGGCATCATTGCTTCCAAGCCCGAATAATTTTCCGCCTTCAACTGTCGGCGCAAATGGATTTTTTGTCCAGCTTTCCCCAGGACGAACAGTGTCATGATGTGAATTCAACAAAAGTGTCGGCAAGGACTCCTTATAATGTTTATTGAAAACCCAAATGTTATTCTGTTCACGGTGAAAAGGGATTTTTTCCTTCCCGAAAAAAGCTGCAATGATTTCTGCAGATTGAAATTCCTCCTTGCTGAACGACGGAGCCGCGATCAGTTGCTGGAGCAGTTCAATTCCCTTGTCTGCGAGATTTTTCATTTACAATTCAAGTAATGTGCATTGTGAATTTTCACTTGCCAATTTTTCAAGCGCCATTGCATTTCCGATCGCCACACGCGAAACGCCATTTTTACGGGCGGAAAATCCGGCTTTCAATTTTGGCAACATGCCAGAATGTATATTTCCCTTCGCAGACAATTCATCTGTCTGTTCTTTTTTCAATTCGGTAAAAAAACTTTGGTTGTCTTCCACATTTTTCAAGACACCATTTTTTTCAAAACAATAAAGCAGTTGCACTTTTTCTTTTTTCGAAATGGCGGCTGCAATCACCGAAGCCATCGTGTCGGCATTTGTATTCAGCAATTGTCCGTTTCCATCGTGGGTAACGGGTGCAATCACGGGAACGAATCCGTTGGCCAAAAGATTCAAAAGCAAGTCGGCATTTATTTCATTCTCGATCGGATCCCCGACAAAACCATAATCAATCGGCGATGGGGAACGCTTTTGTGATTTCACCAGATTGCCATCAGCACCTGAGAGCCCGATGGCATTGCATTGCATCGATTGCAATTTTGCAACAACCGATTTGTTGATCCATCCCGCATAAACCATCGTAATCAATTTCAATGTCTCCGCATTTGTCACGCGACGGCCATTGATCATTTCGGAGTTGATGCCGAGTTTTTCCGAAAGCGCTGTCGCCGATTTTCCTCCGCCATGCACGAGAATTTTTTTCCCGGATAGATTCGCAAGCTGATGAAGGAAATCGTTCAACTGGATTTCATCGTCAATGATATTGCCTCCCAATTTGATGACTGTGATCATGATCAGGCAGTTTGGAAATTCGGTGTGGAAGAATTCTTGCTGTTATTCTTGTAATTGCTTTCGATCATTTTTTTCAAAACCGCTTGCGCTGCATGAACACGATTCGCCGCCTGCTGGATGACAATCGAATTCTTGCTTTCCAGAATCGAAGACGAAAGTTCAACATCACGGCGCACCGGAAGACAGTGCATGATTTTTGCATCGTTGGTCAAAGCCAATTTTTCATTTGTCAATAACCAATTTTCATTCGTTTGAAATAATTTCCCATAATCATTCCACTGCGACCAACTTTTCACATAAACAAAATCCGCACCTTCCAAAGCCTCATCCTGATTGTTCGTGATGATGGCCGACGAAGTGTATTCTTCATTCAACCGGACTTCATCGGGACACGCAACGACAAATTCAGCATCGGAAAATTTCATCCATTCGGAAAATGAATTCGCGACTGCGTGCGGAACCGCCTTCACGTGAGGCGCCCAGGTCAAGACAACTTTTGGCTTTTTCTTTTTTGAAAATTCCTGAATCGTCATCATGTCAGCCAGGCTTTGCAATGGATGACGTGTTGCGGATTCCAAACTCAGGATGGGTTTGCCGGAATATTTCATCCACTGCAACAGGATTTCCTCCCGTTCATCTTTCTCGCGATTCGTCAATGAAGGAAAACTGCGAATGCCGATGATGTCGCAATATTCTCCCATCACTGCAGCGGCTTCCTTGATGTGCTCAACCGTTGTTCCGCGCATCGGTTCATTTCCGAATTCAAGCGCCCAGCCATCGGTTGCCGTATTGACAAGCAATGTATTCATTCCCAAAAGTTGTGCAGCCTTTTGTGTACTCAATCGCGTCCGTAAACTTGGATTCATGAAAACAAGTCCGAGCGTGAGTTTTTTTCCGGCATCATGATGTGAAAATGAATCGGAATTGTTTTTCAGGTCAATTGCATCCTGAATGAGTGCAGGCACATCATGTACATCAAATGCGGTGGTGAAATGTTTCATTATTTTAAAGTTGAAACTGTTTGCTGTTGCATGACAGTGGTGAATGACTGGATGAATTGGTCGGCTTGTTGCAATGTGATGATGAGTGGAGGCAAGAGACGCACTGTTTTTTTGCAGGAAGCTGAACCGGTGAAAATGAAATGTTCTTTCAACAATTGGTTTCTTACCGCTGCGCAATTGTCTTCCAGTTTTATACCGATCATCAAACCTTTTCCGCTCACTTCAACAACTCCCGGAATGATCGCCAGTTTTTCTTTCAGGTAATTGCCAATCGATTTTGCATTGGCAAGCAAGGATTCTTTTTCAATGATTTCCAAAACGGAAATGACAGCGGCACACGCAAGATAATTTCCGCCGAATGTGGTTCCAAGCAATCCGTGTTTTGCAGTGAATTTGGGTGAAATCAAAATGGCGCCGACCGGAAAACCATTGCCGATTCCTTTCGCCATCGTAATGATGTCGGGCTGGATTCCACTTTCGGTATGCGCGAAAAAATTTCCGGTTCGTCCGCAACCCGATTGCACTTCATCCAAAATCAGGATTGCTCCGACAGCTTCACATTTCTTTTGGAGGAAAACGAAAAATTCATCCGTAGGTTCGATGACCCCGGCAACACCTTGGATTCCTTCGATGATGACAGCTGAAACAGTCGAGTCGATTTTCTTTTCTGCAATTTCAAAATCATTCAAGGGAATGAATTCGACTTCATGCTGCAGATTCAAATTCGCGTTGATCGACAAATCGTTTGTTGCGGCAACGGCAGCCGAAGTTCTTCCGTGAAAGGATTTTTCGAAAGCGATGATTTTTTTTCTTCCGTTTTGAAACGAAGCTAGCTTCAACGCATTCTCATTTGCTTCCGCGCCGGAATTGCAGAGGAAAAGCGAATAGGTTTCATAACCGGAAAGTTTCCCCATTTTTTCCGCAAGCTCCACCTGCAATGGATTCTGAACGGCATTCGAATAAAATGCAATCTTGTCCAATTGCGATTTCAATTTATTCACATAATGCGGATGCGAATGTCCAACGGAGATTACGGCATGACCACCATAAAAGTCAAGGTATTCTTTTCCGTTTTCGTCAGTGACAATTGCTCCTTTTGCACTGACCGGTGTGACCGGCAAGAGGGGATAAACGTCGAATAGTTTCATTTCAGTAAGCGCTTGGTTTTAATTTCAATCCTGTGGTTTCTTCCAATCCGAACATCAGGTTCATATTCTGAACGGCTTGTCCGGAGGCGCCTTTCAGCAAATTGTCAATGATGGAAGTGATGACGATCCTTTTCTTGATCACTTCCACATGCAACAGGCATTTATTCGTATTCACCACCTGCTTGAGATCGATTTGTTTTTCACTCACGTGCGTGAATGGATGGCTGGAATAATAATTCTTGAAAAGTTGTATTGCTTCACCACTTTTCAAATTGGTGGAAAAATGTACGGTTGCATGAATGCCGCGCGTAAATGCCCCACGCTGCGGGATGAAATGGATGTTTCCCGAATTGGATTTCTTCAGATTGAAAACCGTTTGGGAAATTTCCGCAAGATGTTGATGCTCGAGATTCTTGTAAGTGGAATGGTTTCCAAAACGCCAAGTGAAATGTGAAGTCGCACTCAGTGATTGTCCCGCCCCTGTTGAACCCGTTGCGGCAGAAACCTGAATGTCATTTTTCAACAGTCCTTTTTCTGCCAACGGAAGCAAGGCCAACTGTATCGCAGTGGCAAAACATCCGGGATTGGCAATGAGTTTTGCGTTGGAAATTTTCTTCCGTTGGAATTCCGGCAATCCATACACGAATTCATTCCCTTTCGCTTCCAAACGGAAATCCTGACTGAGATCAATGAGTCTTGTTTTTTTATCGAGTGGATTTTCTTTCAGCCATTTGACGGATTCGCCATGACCGAGACAAAGAAAAAGCACATCTGCAGGTTTTATTTTTTCGGTGAAAAGCAAGTCAGTATCGCCCAGCAAATCGGCATGCACATCGGAAATCGGTTTCCCTGCATTGCTGCGGCTGTTCACAAAAGAAATTCCGGCAGCCGGATGATGGAGCAACAAACGGATCAGTTCTCCGCCCGTATAACCGGCACCACCGATGATCCCGACTTTTATTTTTTTATCGCTCATGACAATTCCCCCTCCAAAACTTTTTCACCCGGTTGATGCAGGTTGTACCAGTTCTTCACCTGATTGCCGAATATTTTCGAAAACCCTTTCACGTCTTCACCTGTCCAACCCGAATTCATTTCGCCATAAGTTCCCTTTTGCGATTTCATCAAGTCAAAATCGGATTCGATTCCGTCAATGGAAAAACGATGGGGATGAAGTGTGAGAAAAACGTTTCCCGTTACAAATTGCTGTGTGCTTTTCAGGAACGATTCGATATCGCGCATCAAGGGTTCGAAATATTGCCCTTCGTGCAATTGGTTTCCATACCATTGTGAAAGCTGGTCTTTCCAGAACAATTGCCATTTGCTCAGCACATGTTTCTCCAATGCATAGTGCGCCTTGATGGTCAACACCGGAGCCGCCGCTTCAAATCCGACACGGCCTTTTATTCCAATGATTGTATCACCCACATGAATGTCGCGACCGACTCCGAACGGTGCGGAAATTTTTTGCAGGTATTGAATGGCATCCACCGGATTTGAAAATTGTTTGCCGTTCACTTTTTTCAATTCACCTTTTTCAAAACCGAGTGTTATTTTTTCGGAATCGGTTTTTGTAACGGGTGTCGGAAATGCATTTTCCGGCAATGGCAAATTGGAAGTGAGTGTTTCTTTTCCGCCGACCGATGTTCCCCAGATTCCCTTGTTGATGGAGTACGCCGCCTTTTCAAAATTCATTTTTACGCCGTGCGATTTCAAAAAATCAATTTCGTCTTCGCGTGAAAGTTTCATGTCGCGGATCGGTGTAATGATTTCCACATTGGGAAGAAGGATGTCGAGCAACATGTCAAAACGCACTTGATCATTCCCCGCGCCCGTACTTCCATGTGCGATTTTGGAAATGCCAACCGACTTTGCATGTTCGGCGAGCAGCACAGCCTGTATGACACGTTCAGCACTTACCGAAAGCGGATAGGTTCCATTCTTCAACACATTTCCATACACCAGGAATTTGATGCAGGAATCATAGAAACGGTTTTTTCCATCAATGGCAATGAATGATTTTACACCGAGAGCCTGTGCGTGCTTCTCGATTCCGGCCAATTCCTCTTTTGAGAATCCACCCGTGTCAATGGTAACGGCATGCACATCCAATCCTTTTTCTTTCGCAAGATAAATGGCGCAATAGGTTGTATCTAGTCCACCGCTGAAAGCCAAAATGATTTGCTGATCTTTTTCGTTTGACATAATGAATGATTTAGAAAAGGGAGACGTTGGATTTTATTTTTTTGGAACGGAGGAGAATGTGTTTTTTCAACCGCAAAAACCGTTCGTAGAGTTTTGATTTCTTTTTGAAATTTTCCGCCGGCGATTCGGCTTCCTTTTTCAATTTCTCTTCGGGATTGAAAAGCATGGCGGTACACAAACAGTTTTTCCGCTCCTTGCTCATCAGGATTTCATAATTCACGCAACTCTTGCAGCCATTCCAGAATGCATCGTCGTCGGTGAGTTCGGAATAGGTGACAGGTTCGTAACCGAGTTCGGAATTTATTTTCATCACGGCGAGACCGGTGGTCAATCCGAAAATTTTCGCTTCGGGATATTTCGCCCGCGAGAGATTGAAGATTTCCTGCTTGATGCGTTTTGCCATTCCGCCTTTTCTGTAGTCCGGCGTAACGATCAATCCGGAATTCGCGACATATTTTCCATGCCCCCATGTTTCAATATAGCAGAAACCGATCCATTTACCCGTTGATGCAAATGCAATGACGGCTTTTCCCTCCATCATTTTTTGCGCCACATATTCCGGTGACCGTTTGGCGATCCCTGTTCCGCGTGCTTTGGCAGACGCTTCCATTTCATTGCAGATTTCTTCTGCATAATGTGTGTGCTCGGAACCCGCAATGAGTACATGCACTTGTGAAGGGTTTTCCATTGGAAAAACGCTTTTGTTTTTTGCTTGTCACCCTGAACCGAATGGGTAAGTGACAATGAAAAAAAGGTGAATAAAAAATTTATTTGGAAACAGCGTAGGGCTGTGGAAAAATGAGCCGGTGGATTATCAAATCCTGCTCATGAAAATCCTCCTCGGGCGGGAAGGAACAACATTCGTCAATAAAACATAGCGAAGACGATTCGCGCGAATCATCGGCTTGCAGTATTCAAGCGCCATGTGGAAGAGGTGTTTCATTTCACCTGTTTGTATAAATTGTGAGACGTGTTGTGAATTGTGCTGCAAATGTGCGACAAAATTCTGAAATGTCAACAGGTCGGGAATTTTTTTGGAAAATTTCACTTTGCAAATGAACCGCTCGGCAAATCGTAAACCGGATTTTACAATTGGGGATTTTATTCCGTCGCGCGCTTGTTGAAAATGATGTATCCGAAATTGAAAAGCACACTCCACGGATATTGTTTTGTGCTGTAATAATTCAAAGTCACACTCACCGGACCCAGCGGGGAATGCCATACCGGACCGGTCATGCCAATGTAACTGAGTCCGCGCAAACCTCCGAAACTCAGTGGTTGTCCATAATAAGCCGTATGTGTTGTTGTGTTTTCGAGAATTGCCGAAACGGGAGCAAAGGCATAACCTTCAATCCGGAAATCAATGTTTTTCCAGAGTACAAAAATGCTTTTCAATCCGATGGCCGCATATTGGTTGGCGCGGAACTGCGGAAGGAAATAAGTTTTGCTGTCGGGTGTAGGCGTAAATGCAGGCGCACTTAAAATCGTTGAGGTGTAATTATGCAGGAACGGTTGATTGGAATAAACGGCTTCACCGAAAAATCCCAAACGCCATTTTCCGCGCTCCTTGAAATACGTGTCGTACGTCAAGCTGAATTGCAGCCATTGGTGAATGATGCGGAATGGATTCTGTGTGATGGAAGTTGTTCCCGGCTGGAAATATTCCTCTCCCTGCACATAACGCGCCTTGAAAGCGAAATAGGTTCCAGCAGATGCAAATTGTTTCCTGTTCAACGTATTTCTTTCATACATGAAATGCGTTGTCACAATGCTCAAGTCGGTCCGGTCCGTTGTATCCGCAGATGTGAATGCAGGGGTTTGGTAATACAGATCGCGGATGAACGCACTGCTGGATCCAAAAACAATTCTGCCCTTGTTGTTGATCGGAAGACCAAGATCGATTCCTGCCGAGCGATCGATTTGGATGAGGTAAGGCGGACGCGTGTCAACAAAATAAACAGGGGAGCTTCTGTAAAAGTCAAATCGGTTCCAGGTTAAAATCGGTTCCAGGTAAAATGGCAAGCGGGTAGGGAAATCCACCCGCAAGCGGAGTTGTGTGGACTGGTATAATTTTCCGAAATAACCGTTTCCCATAATGCAAATGGAAGGATTGCCGAGAATGTTGTATTGCAATCCGATGTACCCCATGCTGATCGGTCGGTTCGAAAAGGTTCCACCGACTTGGGTGAAAATGTTTTTCTCTTTCTTGATGGACAAACTCAAATCATAATAGCCGGAAGATTTATTGTAACGTGCAATCGGGAACACGGATTTGATTTTATCATCGGCCGCCAAGCGCAAATATCCCGGCTTGAGTTTTTCAATCGGGACATATTGTTCCTTGTGGCGCAACAAACGGCTGATATAAGTGATTTGTCTTTTCTTCAATCCCGTTCCTTCGATTTCAATATTGTCAAAAATGATTTTCGGTTCTTTCGCCTTGAATGCCGCCCGGCGTTTTGCCAATTCATTCGGATCGCTTCGGCGTGTTACGGACAGTTTAATGTTGGGCATGTCTCTCATCGTTGCCACATAACCGCTGTCAATCGCCCTTTTCGCCGATTCGAAATCAAACAATCCCATCCAATCCGCATTCGGTTCCACAATAATCCCGTTTTCACATTTCGAATCGAAATCACTTTTGCTCGTCATCATGGCACGGATTTGCGAAATGAGATTGTCTTCGTCCGGAACTTGAAAAGTGGAAGCGACATTGCTGCCGACAATGAAATCGGGAAAGAAATCATTGTACATCACATTCGACGGAAAATTATTGTAGAGTCCGCCATCGAATAAAAGTTTTCCATCCACGGTGATCGGCCGCAAATAAAACGGATAGGAAAGTGAGGCACGCACCGCTTCACCGAGATCACCGTCCTTGAAAACGATCGATTGTTTTGCCGCAATATCCGAAGCGACACAACGGAACGGGATGAACAGCGAATCGAAATTATAATTTGCCGCAGCTGCCGCTCCCGCCGTTCGTTCCATCAATGCAAAATCAATCTGTACAGGAGAAATCAGATTGGTAGGCAAGCTTGTCACCAACGTGGTATCGAGTGAAAGCTTGAACGTAATCCACGAAGCATTGTCTTCTTTTTTCTTGAAATAATAAATGTTGTTCGGCGCAAATGTTCCTGTCGCCCAACTCAGGAATTCTTCCGAGGTGCAGAGATCCTCGATTTCCTGCGGAGTATATCCCATCGAATACAAACATCCCACCATCGCACCCATGGAAGTTCCGCAGATGTAATCGATCGGAATATTGTTTTCCTCCAGCGCTTTCAACACACCGATGTGTGCGAGTCCGGCAGCACCGCCGCCACTGAGTACGACACCCACTTTTTCCTGTGGAGCTTGGATGGGGCCCACTTGCACCGGCGCACGGTCGGCATTGACCTGCCCGAATGAAATCAGGTGAATGAAAAAACAGAAAACCGTGATGAAGGAAATTCGGATCATTAAACGATTGTAGAGCCAAGGTAAAGTTAGCAATTCCGCCCTGTTCAATGATTTTTCTCCAATGAATCCAACAATTCAAGAAAGTATTTTGGAGATTTTAACAAACGTGTTCCATACCAGGAAAAAAGTTCGCCGTCAACCGTCATGATTTTCGCTTGCGGAAGAACAGCCTTCAATTCCGCAACGTGTTTTTCCTTGAATGGATAAGGTTCGGAAGAAAGCAAAACGAGACCCGGATTTTTTTCGGCAAGATCGGAAAGTGAAATTTCAGGATAACGGCTTTTCATTCCCGTAAAAACATTTTTCCATCCGCACAGATTCAACAGGCAATCGATGAACGTTTTTTCGCCCGCCACCATCCACGGATTTTTCCAAATGAAATAAGCGACGGAAAAATTTGTTGATTTGTTGATTGCCGATTTGAGATTTGAAAATTCGCCGGCAATGTTTTTTACAATGATTTCCGATTCGTTTTTTTTATTTGTCAATGTTCCGATCCCTTTTATCATTTCATAAGCGTCATCCAGATTTTTAATGTCGCTCATCCACACGGGATACGATTTCATCAATTCCAGCATCTGTTCCTGTTCATTTTCCTCCTTGTTGCCAATGATGAGATCCGGTTGCAGCGCAGCTATTTTTTCGAAGTTGAGTTTTTTCGTTCCGCCGATTCTTGTTTTGTTTCGGAACCAATCTTCCGGATGAATGCAGAATTTGGTAATGCCAACCACTTCCTTTTCCAATCCGAGATCGGCGAGCAATTCGGTTTGCGAGGGAACAAGCGAAATGATCCGTTCCGGGAATTTCTCCAACACGATTTCCCTTCCGAGTTGATCAGTGAATTTCGCAGGAAAATCCATCGGGGTCATTGTGTGATTTTTATTCCGAACAGGCAGACATCGTCCACTTGCTCATAACCGGTTTGCCATTTTACAAATTCACTGTCGAGTATTTTTCCGGATTCGGCCATTGGTTTTTGGACAGCCGTTGCCAGTAATTCCTTGAATCGTTTGTACATGAATTTTTTCCCGTTCGTTCCACCGAATTGATCGGGATAACCGTCGGAATATGCAACAACCACATCGCCTTTTTGCAGGTCGATTGTTTTTTCGGAAAACGGTTTTTCAATGATGTGCGCACCAACCGGTTGTTTGTCGGGAGCCAATTCAATCCGTTCACTTCCGCGGAAAACATAAACGGCATTGTTCGCACCAGCATAATGCAATTTCCTGTTTTTCAAATCCACGCAACAAATTGAAATGTCCATTCCATCGCGGGCGAGCGTATCGCCTTCCTTGCGCGAGCGGTTCAGCGATTGGATGATTTGCGTCCGCAATTCATTCAGCATTTCAGCAGGGGAAACGATTCCCTTTTCGGCAAGGATTTCATTCAGCAGTGTAATTCCCAACATGCTCATGAATCCGCCTGGAACTCCATGTCCGGTACAATCCGCAACAGCGAAAAATTTCAATCCCGCTCGTTCACCGATCCAATAAAAATCGCCGCTTACGATATCGCGCGGACGGAACACCACAAAATGTTCGGGAAACAATTCGGTGATGGAATTTGGAGGAGGCAACATTGCGCCCTGGATATTTTTCGCGTAATTGATACTGTCCGTGATCTCGCGGTTTTTTTCTTCCACGATTTTTTTCTGTTCGGTAATGATTTCGTTCGCCTTTTGTTTTTGGCGGAAACTGCGGTAAACGAAAATTGCAAAACCGATCACCAACAGAAGGATTCCACAAACACCGAAAAGGATGATGTTCTGTTTTTTCCTTTCCTCGGCGGCTTCCTCGTCTTTTTTTTCCTGCCTGATTTTTTCCTTTTCATTTTCCTTGTCGAATTGGTATTGCAGGAAAAGTTCCGTTTGTTTTTTTGTACTCTCCGCACTGTTGAGTGAATCGCTCAATGTTTTCAGCCGCTTGGAAAAGAACAGTGCTTTTTTTGTGTCACCTTCATTTTCGTATGCATTCACCAGCACTTCGGCAGCGTTCATGGCCAGCCCCGGTGTTTTTATTTTCAGCGCGAGTGAATATCCGGCCTCGCCATTTTCAATCGCCTCATCCGATTTTCCCAATGCCACCAAAGTTTTTGCGAGATCGATTTTTGTCTCCGCCAATTGTTGCTCATCGCCGATCGTATCCCATAAAACCAGCGAAGCGCGCATGAGATTTTCCGAAAGTGTCAAATGCCCTTCGTCGAAATTGAGTGTTCCTTTCAATCGCAACGCTTCCGCTTCGTTGTTCGGATAATTGTATTGCCGCGCCATCTTGATGGCATCATCGATCAGTTTTCTCGCAAAGGCAGTGTCTTTCTGCTCCGTTTTTATTTCCGCCATCGTCAGCATTCCATAACACGTCCTGTCGTAATCGCTGATCTGCATGGAAAGCGAAATGCTCATGTTGAGGTATTTCACCGCATTTTTCAAATCGCCCTGACGCTGGTAGATGTCGCTCATGCCCGCGTAGATGTAAGCGGTGTTGTGCTTGTCGTCTTTTTTTTCTGCAATGTCCAATGCGCGCAAATACGTTTCAATCGCTTTCGGATAATTGTACAGATTCGAATAGGCATCCGCTATCGTTGCCAGACTTCCGGCAACAATATTCATCTCGCCGATCGGTTGTGCAATGGCCACACACTGCTCGTGGTATTTTATCGAATTCTGGAAATCGCCCCGCATGTGATAATTGTTGGCGATCGAACTCAGGCAAAATGCTTCGCGGTATTTGTCATTTTGTTTTTTCGCCATCTCGAGCGCACGTGTATGATATTGCAAAGCCTTGTCGAATTCAGAAGCGAACAGGTAAGTGTCGCCGATTGTACTCAGGCATGCCGCCACATTCTTATCGTCATGCAGGTTTTCATAAATGTGCAATGCGCGATCGAGGTACTTCAACGCCGTGTCATTCACACCCTGCAAACGGAAAACATTTCCAATGGAAGAATAGGCTTGCGCAATCAGCGAAGAATCACCTGCAACTTCGGCCATCGATAAACTCTGGTGATAATAAATCTGCGCCGTGTCGTAGGAATCCAGGTAATAATAACTCAATCCTTTCCGCTGCAGCGCATCCGCCTGTCCGCGATGGTCATTGTATTTCGACGCAATCGCATAAGCCTTGTTCCCATATTCCCTCGTTTTGTAGGCGTCAATTCCCTTGTATTCGAATGCAAGTTGATTGAGAATGGGGATTTGCTGACGTTCGTCTTTTGTCTGTTTCAGGATATTTTCGAGAGAGTAGATGGTTTTGTTCTGCGCGAAAAGAACAAATGGGAAAAATGTGAAAAGAAGAAAAATTTTCCTGCGGAACATCAGACCAAATGTAATGTGCAAATGTGCAGATATGCAAATGGAGATAATGAACTTATAAGAAATCTGTTTTATTCCTGATCTTTCACAAAAGAATGGCTATTCAAACATAATATCGTTCATCGACTTGATGACAATGTTTGTTTGCTTTTTAATTCAGTGAGAATAGTTTCGGTGATTTTTTCGTTGGGAACTCAGATAAAAAAATCCAACATTCTATTCAAGAATGAAAGTCGGAAGTCCGAAAAAACAATTTGCACATCATTGATTATTCATTATTAATTAGCACAACGCCTTTATGATATCATGCCGCGTAATAATGAAATTCGCATCCGTCTTGAAATCGCGCACCAGCACAGCCGGATTTTCGGGCGTGATCATTGTGGCGAGCGATTCAACCGGAGTTGAAACATCCACGAATGGGAATGCGGCTTGCATGATGGTTTCCACCGCTGCGGATTTTTTATCCGGATTTCTCACCAGCGAATCGAACAGTTGCATTTCATTGATCGAACCCACAATCCGTCCGCCATTCGTTACCGGCATTTGCGAGAAATCATTTTCACGCATTATTTTCACGGCATGTTCAATCAATGCATTCGACTCGATCGATTTCAGCTCGGCATGTTTCATGGTTGAAACAATGTCTTTTGCGGTTTGGCCTTTGCGTTCGAAAAATCCTTTTTCACGCATCCAGTCATCGTTGAACATCTTTCCGAGATAACGTGTTCCGTGATCATGGAAAATCACAACGACCACATCACCCTCTTTTGTTTTCGGAAGCAACTGCACCAACCCCGCCATGGCCGATCCGGCCGAATTGCCGGCGAAAATGCCTTCCTCTTTTGTGATGCGGCGCGTCATCACAGCAGCATCCTTGTCCGTCACCTTTTCAAATAAATCGATGATGTTGAAATCCACATTCTGCGGCAGGAAATCCTCTCCGATTCCTTCCGTGATGTACGGATAGATTTCATTCTTGTCGAAAATTCCGGTCTCCTTGTATTTCTTGAAAACCGAACCGTACGTATCGATTCCCCATATCTTGATGTTCGGATTTTTCTCTTTCAGGAATCTTCCCGTTCCGCAAATGGTTCCGCCCGTTCCCACACCAACCACAAGATGCGTGATTTTGCCTTCCGTCTGTTCCCATATTTCCGGACCGGTTTGTTCGTAATGCGCCTGTGAATTCGAAAGATTGTCGTACTGATTCGGTTTCCACGAATTCGGAACTTCCTTTATCAAACGCGATGAAACGGAATAGTACGAACGCGGATCTTCCGGCTCGACATTCGTCGGACAAACGATCACTTCAGCACCGAATGCTTTCAACGCGTCCACCTTTTCTTTCGACTGTTTGTCGGTTGTGGTGAAAATGCATTTGTATCCTTTTATGATTGCTGCAATTGCCAAACCCATTCCCGTATTTCCGGAAGTGCCTTCAATGATTGTTCCGCCCGGTTTCAGTCGCCCGTCTTTTTCAGCATCCTCAATCATCTTGAGCGCCATGCGGTCCTTGATGGAATTTCCCGGATTGAAAGTTTCCACTTTCGCGTACACTTTCGCTTTGGTCAGCCCTTTGGTAATGTTGTTGATGCGCACCAACGGGGTATTTCCGATTGCGCCGAGAATGTTGTCGTAAACGTGTTTGGATGGATTCACTTTTTTGGATTTTTGAGAGAGCAAATGTAAGAAAACAGGAATGATAAATGATGAGTGATAAATGATGAATTTTTAGAAGCGGAAACATTTTCGCATTCTATAAACACTTTGCGCGCTTTCCGCTGCAAGTCCTCGCGATTTTTTTCTGAATATGAATTTTTTGTGAGCTGTGGGCTTTTCACTTCAATCGCGGCTATTCCGAAAGTTTTTCACGTTAAGAAACTAAATCCAATCTTCATTTCTAAAACATGAAGAAAAATATTTAGCCCAATTGTTCAGTTCATTTCGCGCCTCAATACAATCTTGGTGATTATGAATTTCGTTAACAAGTGGAATGTTTAAGTTATTTCGAAGGAAATTTTCTTCACGCACCAAAGTATTGTAAGTTAAAAAGATCAGCTTTGAAACTCTTGATTTCAATTTGATGAATAGTGATTTTACTAAAAGTAACAATTCTCAATCTTTGTTTTTCATTAAGTATTTGAATGTTTGTGTCTGATTTGATTTCATGAATTCTAATTGTGTTCCAGATTGCGGGGATCTTATGTAAGAAAGAAAAAAAGCAAGCGTCTCTTTGTCATTTTGTACTCTCCAATTCTTTCTCCCACGCTTCATTAAGCTTTTTTACTTCACTGGAATTCTCATCCCAGCCAAGAAAGAATATCACCGACAGAAATCCGTGTTCCTTTAATACAAGGTTTTCCAAATCGAATTTCGGGCGAGGAAAAAATATGTTGCAGAAAGTTTTTCATTACATCGTAAGTTAGAAAAAAAATCTCGTCGCGAAATTTTCAAAGTCCCTCTCCATTTTCCGGAGAGGGATTTAGGGTGAGGTTAACTGAACCGTATCGCCCGCACCGGCGAAATACGCGTTACTATCAGTGCAGGCAACAGCAATGCAAGTTGGCACAACACCAGCGTTGCCACATTCAGCAGGATTAGATGTCCCCAGTCGATGGAAATGGGAACGGTTTTCACATAATAGGATTGTTCATCCAAATGCACCCAACCGAAATGCTGTTGCAAAAGGCACAGCGAAATTCCCATTACATCGCCAATGAGAATTCCCATCAGGATCAATTTTGAGGCGTGCAGCAGAAAAATCCGGATCACGCTGCGGTCGGCTGCTCCCATCGCTTTCAATGTTCCAATCATGTTCGTGCGGTCGAGAATCAGGATGATGAGTGCGCTGATCATGTTGATCATGCTCACAAAAAGCATCAGCACAATAATGATCAATGCATTTACATCCAATACATCGAGCCACGAAAAAATCTGTGGCGTCAATTCCTTTATGCTTTGCGCATTGAGGTTGAGGTCGATCGTTTCATTCACTTCTTTTGTCGCCTTGTCGAGCGCATCGTAATTATCCACCAGCACTTCAAATCCGGAAATCAAGCTCGTGTCCCAATTGTTCAGTTTTTGAATCTGGCGCATGTCGCACAGCAGGAATTTATCGTCGAAACCATCCGTCAAACCGGTTTCATAAATTCCCGCTACGCGGAATGCGCGTTGCTTTGTTTCATTGCCCAATAAAAAAAACATGCGGAATTTTTTCCCGAGTTTCAGGTTCATCTTGTTGGCAATGAAACGTGAAACCAACACCTCATCCGAAACCGTATCGGGAAGATTCAGGATTTTTCCCTCTTTCAGGTTCTGTTGGAAAAATGTCCAATCGAAATCCTTGTCGATTCCTTTCAGCACAACGCCCATCAGCTGGTTGTCATTCTTGATGATTCCCGCTTTCGTTGCAAAGGGTTGAACGTGTCGGACGCCCGGCAATTTTTTTACCAATTCAACTGTCGGCTGTTTCCGGTTGAGCGAATCCGTTTCGAAAGATTCATTCGTATTGAATCCCGTAATCTGGATGTGCGAACCGAAGCCGATCACTTTCTCGCGGATTGATTTTTGGAATCCGCTCATCACCGCCAGTGTCAGGATCATCACCGCCAATCCAACCGCAATGCCTCCCACCGCCACACGCACAATCGGCCGCGACATGCGTCCGCTCTTGTCCTGCTGTGTGAGCATGCGCGAAGAAATCAAACGTTCGAAATAGAAGCGAGGCATTGGGCAAAGGTAGCAGTTGTCCGTTGTCAATTGCCCGAATGCAGGATTGGATTTACATCAGGATTCCAACGGATAACAGGCAACCGACAACCGACAACTTTTTTTCCTAATTTCACCACTCCTCCAAAGGAGCCCTATCACAAAACCCATGCGTTTTTATTTTTCACTCTTCCTGGTATTTTTTTTCGCAGCGAGCCTTTCGTCGCAAATCATCATCCGTTCAAAATCCAATGCAGAAAAAACGGATTCGGACATTACTACGGGAGCGGAACGGACGGAAATTTATTTGCCTTGGCTGAAAGGGAAAAATGTTGCCGTTGTCGCGAATCAAACTTCAATGATCAACAACACATCCTTGGTCGACAGCTTGATTGCGTTGAAAATAAAAGTCACGAAAATTTTCTGTCCCGAACACGGTTTCCGAGGCAATGCCGACAATGGAGAAGAAGTTGGGAATACCACCGATAAAAAAACCGGATTGCCGATCATTTCGTTGTACGGCGATAACCTGAAACCGAAACCGAACGACTTGAAAGGAATTGATGTGGTGGTTTATGACATTCAGGATGTGGGCGTGCGTTGCTATACGTATGTGACCACGATGACGTACGTGATGGAAGCATGTGCGGAAAATAAAAAAACATTTGTGGTGCTTGACCGTCCGAATCCAAACGGATATTATGTCGACGGACCTGTTCTTGAACTTGAATTCAAATCGTTTGTCGGAATGCATCCGGTTCCGTTGGTGTATGGAATGACCATTGCCGAATATGCGAAAATGGTGAATGGTGAGAAATGGTTGGCGAATGGAATACAATGCGATTTGAAAACGGTGGAATGCCAGAATTATAACCATTCCGATTGGTATCAACTCCCTGTTGCGCCCTCACCGAATTTACCGAATATGGCTTCCGTTTATCTGTATCCGTCACTCTGTTTATTCGAAGGGACCGAGATGAGTGTCGGCCGCGGAACGGATATGCCTTTTCAAATCATCGGACATCCGCTTCTGAAAAATGCAGGTTATCAGTTCACTCCCGTAACAAAACCCGGAGCAAAAAATCCGCCTTATCTCGGACAGGTTTGCCATGGTCACGATTTGCATCAATTTGCGCTTTTGTATGTTCGCGATTACAAGGGATTGTATTTGTATTGGTTGTTGTCGTGTTACAAGGACATGCCCGACCAATCCACTTTTTTCAATGATTTTTTTGAACGGTTGGCGGGAACAAAAACATTGCGTCAACAGATCATTGCAGGAAATACGGAGGAACAGATCAAGTCGAGCTGGATGCCGGGCATTATTAAGTTCAAGGCGATCCGGAAAAAATATCTGCTGTACGAGGATTTCGAATAGAATCAACACAGGCTGCCGGATCAACTTTCTCCCCCAAGCCGTTAATGGCAATTCATCGACCATTGGCAATCTGCCCATTTGCACCTCAATTTTTCCTATCTTAGCAATTCAAATTTTTCCCCAATGAAAAAACTGTTTACTCTCGCTTTCCTGCTGTCGTTTCTGGCACCGAAATTCATGGTTGCGCAATCCGGTCCTTATTGGGCGGCGGACATCGCTCCGATTTTTTATGCCAACTGTACGAAATGCCACAATCCGAATGGGATCGCTCCTTTTTCACTGATCACTTATGCTGATGCATTTCCACACACTGCCGCCATTGACTCGACAGTTCTTGCTGGCATCATGCCGCCTTGGCCTCCCGATACCAACTATTCGAGGTTCTGCGATGAGCGGAAACTTTCCTCATCACAAATCCAAACCATTCACAATTGGGTGGCGAACGGGGCGCAATCCGGTAACCTCGCTTCGGCGCCAACACCACCGACTTATTCAAGCGCAGCACAACTCACCAATCCGGATTTGCAATTGCAGATGCCGCTTTACACAGTGAATTGCGCAACCGATTTGTACCGCTGTTTTGTATTGCCAAGCGGAACTTCCACCGATCAGTACATTACAAAAATCGAAGTCATTCCCGGAAACCGTCCCATTGTTCACCACGTCCTGATTTATCAGGATCAATCCAACACCTGTGTGAATCTCGATAACAATGACCCCGGTCCCGGTTATACCTGGTTCGGCGATGTGGGCTCTGCCACTGCAACACTCGTAGCCGGTTGGGTGCCCGGACAAGGCGTTTACTCTCTTCCGAGCAATATGGGAATCCTGCTTCATGCCAATGCAAAAATCATCATGCAGGTGCATTATCCCGGTGGAACATTCAATAAGATCGACAGCACACAAGTGCGTTTCACTTTTTCAACCGGTGTGGTTCGTACGGTAACACTTAATCCATTGATCAATTATTGGTCAACGATGACTGATGGTCCATTGTTTATTCCTGCCGACAGCATAAAAACATTCCATGCACAATGCACGGATAATTTCGATGGAACATTCATCAGCGCGGCTCCCCACATGCACCTCATCGGAAAGACAATTACAAATTATGCAGTGACTCCTGCGCACGATACCATTCCGATCATTCAGATTGACAATTGGAATTTTCACTGGCAGGGATTTTATAATTTCCGACAGTTGGTGCACATGCCGTACGGAACGAAATTGTATGCGCATGCCACGTACGACAATACAACCAACAATCCGCAAAATCCGAATCAGGTGAATCCGATTGATGTTTCCGCTGGAGAAAACACCACCGATGAAATGATGATTGTGTATTACGCTTATCTTCCTTATCAACCCGGCGATGAAAACATCATGGTCGACTCTTCCGTACTTGCCGTTCCTCCCGCTGCCGCTTATGGCGACATTGTGAAGACGCCGCAATTGTACGATCCCGCTCCGGTTCCTTCTGCAAATGGTGAAAATATCACACTCACATTTTTCCTCCCGTCAAACACCGTCATGCGAATGGAAATTCTGGATGAGCAGGGAAGAATTGTCGAAGTGCCGGTGAATGATGTGAAAACCAATTCCGGTTTTGGAAATCAGCAAGTGAGTACGAGTGGATTGGCGAAAGGGACTTATTTTGTGCGCATGACTGCCGATGGAATGGTGCGTACAAAAACCGTGATTGTGAATTGATAAGACAAAACGGAAAATATCTTGATGGAAAGCGATTCTGAAAAGAGTCGCTTTTCTTTTATAGTGGAGCGAAACGGTTGTTCAATTAATTTCCTTTGCCCCTGCCTTTCGTTGCAAGTCCTCGCGATATTTATTCCTGAAAAATATTTTGTTCTGCGCTGTGGGCTTTTCACTGCAGTCAGGGCTAGGAAAGAAAGGCTTGGCGCAATGAATTCCCTTCGCCCAAATCCGCAACCACACTTTACCCAAACCTTTTATCAACCCCGGCTTCCTCACCTTTACCCATCGGTTAAGATGAGTATCTCGGAATGGTGAGGAGGTTCATGAAAAAAAATTATTCATAAAGCATCTTCGCATCTTCATTTTCGCTCATCAATTTTTTATTGATCCACCACATCGCCCACGCACAGCCTGCACCGATGAGCGCACCTGCAACTACATCGCTCGGGTAATGCACACCCAAGCGCATGCGCGAATAACCGACTGCGCACGCCCACGCATACGAAGGCGCAATGATGTACCACTTCGGATATTCCAATGAAACCGAAGTTGCCAATGCGAACGCGGAAGAGGTGTGTCCCGACGGGAAAGATTTTGATCCCGCACTTCCACGCTTGATGATGTCGGGATAGGTTACGAAAGGGCGTGTACGGTTGACCGTGTATTTCAATCCGAAAGCGATGACAGCTGTCGATGCAAGCGCAGCTCCAACCACAATCGGTTTGCGGATGTCGCCGTCTTTCCTGAAATATTCATAAGCGAACAATCCCACCGGCACACCGACCACCAGTGGAGTAACGCTAT
>CAYMZV010000005.1:0-41509 GCA_964394965.1 uncultured Chryseobacterium sp. | reverse complement strand
TCACCCATTCGATTTTTCCCTCTTGATCGGCAATGATTACCGAGTTGTTTGATTTTGTTGCCGCCATTGCCAACTCGTTCATTTTTTCCTTGTACAACCGCTCTGTAATATCCTGTTCCGTTCCAATCATTTTCATGACTTCACCATTTTCATCCACAATCACTTCGCCCTTTGCATGAAGTGTTCTTTCGGTGCCGTCGGGACGAATGATGCGATGATAAAAATCGAAAGGCTTGTGTGTTTGCCTCGATTGCGCGATGATTTTCTGCAACATCTCACTGTCACCCGGATGTCCCATTTGATTCACCTTTTCGTAAGGCATATTTTCCTCTTCAGGAGTCAATCCATAAATCCGATAAAGTTCAGCCGACCAGTTCAACGTATTTTTTGCAAGATCCCATTCCCAACTTCCTATATGCGCCAGCTGTTGCGCCATCGAAAGTTGCGCTTGACTGTGCTTGAGTGCATTCTCCACCATTTTCCGTTCCGTGATGTCGCGTGTTATTTTTGCGTAACCGCGCAGATGGTCATCATCGTCATACAAGGCCGTATATAAAATTTCGCACCAGAAAATGGTTCCGTCTTTCCGCTTGCGCCATCCTTCGGTTTGGAAATGCCCCTGCTCCCTTGCCTTCATCAGGTTATATTCAGGTTCACCCGACTTGATTCTATCTTCCGTATAAAAAACCGAAATGTTTTTCCCGATGATTTCGTCGGCGGAATAACCATTGATACGTTCAGCACCTTCATTCCAACTCACAACAGATCCATTCACATCAACCATGATAATGGCATAGTCATTTATATTTTCCACCATCAGGCGGAATCGCTCTTCGCTTTCTTTCAACAGTTCCTTTGACCGGTTCCGTTCATTGATATTGTGTTCCAATTCATTTGTCATGCGGTTGAATGAATCGGCGAGCATCCCGATTTCATCCTGCGAATATTTTTTCGCCCTCACGCTGAAATCCTCTTTCGCAATTATTTTTGACACACGAATGATTTCGGTCAATCCTTTTTGGATGCCCCTGCTCACGGAAATCGTCAACAACAATCCGCTGATCTCAACGGTCAACGCAATCGCGAACAATATTTTCTTGATCAGGTTTTCCATCCAACGCGAACCTTCTCCGAGCGTAAATGAAAACTCATCCTCGAGCCGCGTGAGTTTTTGATTGATGGGATCGATTTGCTGGAGGTAAGTGTCTATTTTTTCCTGATCGGGATCCGGCGAGGAAATTTCGTTGTGCAGGTTTTCCGCCACGGGAAACAATTGGATACGGATGCTGTCTGCCTCAGCCCAAATGACAATTGCCTTTTCGATATAAGAGATGTCATAAAATCTCCTGAAAAGATTGATCATCCCGTCAACATCCTTCGGATGATTCCGTCCATCAATGAATCCATTCCTCGCCACCTCCATGTCCGGATTTTTTTTCTGCAGTTCCAATCGTGCAACATGATCTCCCTGTGGAACCTTCATGAAATTCTGGAATTCCTTATAATCATTCTCTTTCCATGTGTAACCATATTTTTCCAAATGGAAAATCGCATCCTTCTGTGCCTTCGACCAAAGTCCCTCTCCTCCCACATATGCCCTCACGGAAGAGAGTGTATTGATGGAAAACAGCAAAGTCAACAACTCAACAGCAATCAGCAATGCCATGATTCCGACTGTGAAGTATAGCTTTTTCGCTATCGACACATTTCTCAACCATTTTACGACAAGGAAATTTTTCATAAGCCAATGAATAAAAAATGAGTGTCGGATTTTTGTGGTGCAGGGTCTTGATTACAAACGGAAAAACCATGCGATCGGTTTTCTGCAAATGAACCGAACAGAGGTCTTGTTTTTTCTTGAAAATGGGTGTGGAAATAAAAGTGGAGAAATGCATTTCCACCTTTTCCCGAAACGAGAATGAAAATCAATTTCGATTTCATAAGTGGTCCTCCAGTCTTTCCGTTGCCGCCGGTACTGGTAAAACACGCTCAATCGTTTATCCGTCTTACATAAAGACGCGATGAGCGACCGCTTATTGTACGGCTGAAATTTGCCGATGAATATATTCCTGATGAATTCCGGTTATCATTTATACTCATTCCAAAATAAAAAGTTTGGCTTCCGTTTCTGTTTTTGAAGTTAAATTTTAGTTGTTGCTACTTGCAATCTTTCAAAAAACCCCAACCATCTTTTCGATTTTCATTTTTTTGGGAAAAGGATCGGGGAATTTCCTTTCACATATCCAAAGAATGCGTTCACCTGTTTTTTACAATCCGTTCAACGAAAACACACAACATGCGCTTTCGCGGATGCGTAAATTGTATAGGGAATTCAAAAACCATATGCCATGAATACCACCATAACAGCCGAAAGTGAAACCGGCACGATAAAAAGGCACGATAAGAAAAATGATGTGCGGATTGCCATTGTCGAAGACGATCCGATGTACCGGAGTGCCATTGAGTACTACCTGAAAAAAATTCCCGGCAATCGCCTGTTTTCTTTCGGGTCGGGAGAAGAGTGCTTGCGCTATTATCATCTGCTTGATCCGGAAATCATGATACTTGATTATCGGTTGAACGATGTTTTTGAATCCGGAAAAATGAATGGATTGGATATCATGCACAAGGTGAAATCCGTCAAGCCTGAAACCGAAATCATTTTCCTTTCCGGTCAGGAGAACCTTGACATCGCAACGGAAGCGATCAAGGGCGGCGCTTCGGAATATATTTTCAAGGATTTCAATGCGTTGGCGAAGTTACAGGGTGTCGTCACACACATGTCGCTTTATGTTCGCATGAAGCGGCAAGAAATGAATCAGACAAAATGGATACTTGCTTTCTTGTCGGCCATTGTTCTTGTGTTGGCGGTTACCTATTGGACCGGACATTTCAATTTGTCCAGCGAAACGAGAATCCTTTATGTTTCCACCGCAATTGCCCTGATTGCATTTTTCGCAATTGTCCGAAAAAGGAAAAAGGAAAAGGCGGAAACAATTCCTGAACAGCATGATGTTCCTCCTCCGTTGGATGAACGTCCTGGACTATGGCACGATTGAAAACACTAAAAAACAAGAACATGAAACCTGTGACACATCACCCCGAAAATGCGGCAAAAACGAACAGGAGTGAATTTTCCGTTTTTGTTGTGGACGACGATGAATCATTTCTTTTTGCATTGGCATTTCACCTGAAAAAAGATACGGGATGGAAAGTCTATTGTTATCCGTCGGTTGAAGAATGCCTTTGTTATCTCCATCTTGATCCGGGAGCAATTGTTCTTGATTATTGCTTTGACAAAGTGGGAGAAAACAGCATTGATGGAATGATGGCCCTTAAACTCATCAAATCTGTCAAGCCGGAAATTCCCGTCATCATGATTTCTGCGCAAGACAACCTTGAGGTTTCCGTTGAGCTTTTGAAGGAAGGTGCCTTCACTTATATTATCAAGGACAGGGACGTGCTTCCCGCCATAGAAAAAACACTGCTTTCCCTGCGGCCGATACTTGTTTCGAATCGGCCACTTGAAAAAAGGAAAAGGATCATGAGAAGATTGGAATGAACTTTTCAATCGGGCTTAAACCGACCCTTTTCAAATTTCCAATGATTGATCAACGGTTGAATGTTTTTTAATTTTTATTTTTTGTGTTGCAAAAAACAGATGATTTTATATTTTAGCAATCGGAAAGATCCTACCCCGATTGTACTGAAATAGAATGGATGGAAATCCGGAAGGGATTTCGGTCTGCATTTTGCATTATCTGAAAATAAAATGGGAAAAATAGAAGTTCTGCTGATCGACGATTCACCCGAGGATAGGGAATTGACAACACGTACGCTCAGTAAACATAAATTCATTGAAAGGATTTTGTGTTTCAAGGATGGAGTGGAAGCCCTTGATTTTCTCTTGGGTGAAAATAAAACCAATGCCCTTCCCCGGTTTATTTTTCTCGATTTGAATATGCCCAAGATGGGCGGATTGGAATTCATTCATAAAATAAAATCCGATGAGCGGACAAAAGGAATTCCGATTGCAGTATTGACTTCCACTACCGAATTGCCGGACATAAAGGAAAGCATCAAGCTGGGTGTGAAATTTTATATTCCGAAACCGATTGAATACGAGGATGTGGAAAAGATTGCGGCTGAACTCGGTTTCTCCGCTGGGACCGAGGATTGACAATCTATCCTGTTTTCTTTCCCGATTTCATTCATGGCAAATAAGTCCATGATTTTTTTCACCATTCCATTTCCCGATAATTTTTTCCCGGAAAATTTTCCCGATCGCATTTTTCAGTCGCCGAAGAATCGTCGTGTTTGTTCAAAAGATCGTGCAAAACACGCAGGGCATCGAAATCCACAAACTCAAAAAAAAATCCTGCGTTAAATTTCCCAACAAAGGCAAACAGTTTCAATTTTTTCGAAATGAAAAAACGATTGCATGCAGTATGTAAACGCGCGGTTATATATGAAAAGCGATCGTGATGAATTCTCACATGTCTAATCCTTTAAACTAATTTTTATGAAAAAGCTATACTTTTTGATTGCAACAATTCTGATTGAAATTGCTGCTCACGGTCAATGTTCTGTAACGGTGACCAATCATTCCAATGTCACTTGCAACGGAAGCAACAACGGATCCGCCTCGGTTACAACCATCGGAATCCCGAACTACACTTATCTGTGGATGCCGGGTGGACAGACCGTACAAAACCCTTCCAACCTTGCACCGGCAACATATACGGTCACAATGACGGATGCAAATTCGTGTCAGGCCACTGCAACGGTTACGATCACACAACCGCTTGTGCTCTCAAATACATTCACACATACACCTGTGTCATGCGACAGTGCATGTGATGGTTCGGCAACTGCAACTCCAGCTGGAGGAACTTCGCCTTATTCCTATGCATGGAGCAATACACAGAATTCACAAACGATCAGTGCGCTTTGTGCAGGGATGTATTCGGTTACAATTACTGACGCAAACGGATGTACGAAAGCGGATTCGATTTTGATTACGCAACCCGCTGCATTGGGTGTTTCCGCCACAGTGAATAATGCAACCTGCCAAAGCTGTTCGGATGGATCGGCAACTGCAAATGTTTCGGGAGGAACCGGACCCTTTTCCTATATGTGGTCACCGGGTGGACAAACGACAGCAAGCCTGAACAACCTTTCTCCCGGACAATATACAGTTTGTGTCACCGATGCACACGGCTGTTCAAAATGCGATACGATTTTTGTAAGCTACCCTACAGGAATGATAACGCTTGACGGAGAATATGGAATCAGCATTTATCCGAATCCCGCACACAATTTCATCAATCTGGAAATTTCCTCGCCTGGAGCTGTGCATGTACATGCAACAATACGCGATGTAACCGGAAAAATAATTTTCGCCGAAGAATATACATCAGAAAAGGGAGTTGTGAAATCGTACAACTTCGAACAGCAATCAGCCGGAATTTATTTCATGGAAATGGAAATCGGCGATTCAAGAATGACACAGAAAATAATCAAGTACTAGAACTTTCCGGGTTGCCGCCCGGTAAACCGGCAGGTCTGTGATGCAGAATCACAGGATACTGCCGGTTCCGTTTTCTTTTGCGAATTGATTGCAAAAAAGATCCACCTCACGATGGATCTTTTTATGCCATCGCCTGTTCTGCCTTTCATATTGGCAAAACTGATATAAGTCAGCCTTATCATTGACGCCGCACATGGATTTAATTCTAAAGAACCCAAACCTTTGAATTATAATTATCGATATATCGCATTGGATAATTATTAACCCCAAGCATTCAATGAAAACAATTTTGGTAATTGACGACAACTTGGCGTTGCGCGAGAACACCGCGGAAATTCTTGAGTTGGAACAATACAATGTTCTTCTGGCCTCCAATGGACGTGCAGGAGTTACCATCGCAACGGAGAAAATTCCCGATCTCATACTCTGTGATGTGATGATGCCTGTGCTGGATGGCTTTGGCGTTTTTCTGGAATTGAACAAGAGTCTTTATACAGCCGGCATTCCATTTATTTTCCTCACGGCAAAGGCTGACATGATGAGCAAACAAAGGGGAATTGATTTGGGCGCGGATGATTACATCACAAAACCTTTCAACATACAATTATTGCTGACAACGATTGAAACGAGAATCCGCAAACATGATTTGATAAAGGAAAAAATCAGGCAGGAGCGGTTGACTTACATCAGGGAACTGGAAGACATGCTTGAAATGACTTCGCATAGTGTCAGAAAACCGATATGCTCTTTTTTGGGAATCATGAAATTGGTCGATTGCAATGTGAACATTACCAAAAAGGAAATATTGGCCCTGCTTGAAAAGGCAAAATCATGTGCTTTCGAACTTGACGCTTTTACAAGGGAATTGACAACCTTCATGCATGAAGCGAAAGAGAATAAGAATACAAAACCGTTGTAAGGGAGTTTTCAGGGAAAGCATGTGCGGTGACATCCCAAATCCAGCAATTGAAAAGTGTAGCCTTTTTTGTTTAAGTGCCGGAAAGAATCGTGCTGTTGAATGAGCTGCAGAAAATGGAATGAATAACTTTGTCCCGTTAACCAACCAACCCCATTGCGAATCGGTTATCATTGAACGTTGGATGGGTGCGAATTATGGACAAGGATAAAACGAAATCGTATTTGTTTTCAACAGGATTTTCACTGCTGGGTCTTTTCTGCATTTTTTTCTTTGCCGATTTCCTGAAACGCCCCTTGCCGTTCGGCTTGAAATGTGTCGACTCAAATATTTTTTTTGAAGAACAGAAACCAAAACCCGTCTGGCGTCATCCGGCGAAAAAAATTTCCGTTCCCCTTGTAAAAAAAATCGAATTCAAGGACAGCTCCATTTTCATTCGAAAAAATCCTGCTGTTGCACAGAAAGAAACCTGTGCAAAAGACACCACCATCAAAAGCATTTTATTGATTGGCGATTCCCAAGTGGAATTCTTGCGGACATCCGTTTATAATTTTTGCGTGGACAACCATTACAAACTTGTCGCTTCGGTTGCATGGTACGGTTCAACCACCGCAGCATGGGCATCGGATGATACGTTGGATAAATACATGGACAAATACAAACCCGATTTTGTGATTCTTGCACTTGGATTGAATGAGGTGCTCACTCCCAATGTGGAACCGCGAAGAAAATACATCCGCGAAATCACACAGGATCTCGTTGACAAAAACATTCCTTACTACTGGATCGGTCCCGCCGCATGGACGAAAGATTTGGGAATCATCAATGTCATGCAACAGGAACTCGATACCTTGTTTTATCCTTCCCAAAATCTTGTGCTCGACAGGGCGCCCGACAAAAGACATCCGTCGATGGAAGCGTCAAAAGTCTGGTTTGACAGTGTTGCCGTTGCAATGTCCGTCCACACGCCGGTTTCTTTTCCCAACAAGGTGATCGAATATAAAAAAGTGGAAAACAGTCCGTTCATCGGTTTGGGGATGACGAAAAAATAATGGCATGATCAACTGGAATTCGATCAAGAACCTGTTTTGGCATGTCCAAAGTGAACCGATATTATTTCATTCCGGTTTTTTCCTTTTCATTTTCAGCCTGTTCCTGATCGGGTATGCATTCGTGGCGCGCACACAAACCCCGCGCAATATTTTCATCATCGTTTTCAGTTTCTATTTTTATTTCATGACCAGCGGACTTTTCTTATTGCTGCTCGTCGCCACCATTTCACTCGATTACCTTTTCTCCTATCTGATCTCAAAACAGGCAAACGAACACCTCAAAAAACTTTTTCTCGTTATCGGGATTTTATTCAGCCTTTCCTTCCTGTTGTATTTCAAATACAGGAATTTCTTTTTTGCCAATTGCAATTCCATTCTCGGAACACAATATTCGATCATCAAGCTGATTCCTCCCATCGGCATTTCTTTCTACACTTTCCAATCGATCAGTTTTTTGGTGGATACGTACAAGAAAAAAATGGCGTTTCCCACTTTTGTGGAATACCTGATGTACATGTCTTTTTTTCCGCATCTCTTCGCAGGACCGATTGTACGCGCTTCCGATTTCCTGCCGCAGGTTTCCAAAAAGATTTCCATTACAAGGGAAAACATGAATGAGGCTTTTTTCCTGATCACGAAAGGGCTCATCAAAAAAGCGATCATCAGCGATTTCATTGCACAATATTCCGACATCGTATTTTCACAGCCGAGCGGTTTTACGGGAACGGAAAATATTTTCGCAACACTCTGTTACACCTTCCAGATATTTTTCGACTTCAGCGGCTACACCGACATGGCGATTGGTGTTGCATTGCTGCTCGGTTTCAGGTTGGGCGTGAATTTCCGGTCGCCTTACAAATCAATCAACATCACTGATTTTTGGAGAAGGTGGCACATTTCACTTTCATCGTGGCTGCGCGATTACATCTACATTCCTCTCGGCGGAAATGCAAAAGGATTCTACCTGCAATTATTATTTCTTCTCGTCACCATGCTCATCGGAGGTTTCTGGCACGGACCGAGTTGGAAATTTGTTTTTTGGGGAGCGGCACATGGAACGCTGCTTATTCTCCATAAATTATATCTGCGCTTTCTCAATTTCAATCCAAACATTTATCGGCAGCGTTTGCTGAAACCTTTTTATTGGGCCTTGACGTTTTCGTGTGTTGCATTATTGTGGGTGCCGTTCCGTGCGGAAAGCATGGGCGATGCGGTGGTGATGTACAAATCCATTTTCAGCGGATTCGATTTCAACATGATAAAATTGGTGACGGAAAATAATCCTTTATTGATAATTATCTTTGGCATTGGAGTGGCGCTCGCCCTGTTGCCATCCAAACTGAAAACATTCATCCGTGACAATTATGATAAATTGAATTTCGTTTTGAAAATCGCGGTGCTTGCCATCGTCATTCAATTGGTCATACAAATGCGTACACAAGATGTACATCCGTTCATTTATTTCGAATTCTAGATCATGAAATATTTTTTCCTCACCATCATCTTTTCATTGCAATCGTTTTCGATGGTTGTGGCGGCGAACGATACCATCATCAATCCGAGGTATGACAGCATTCAGAACAGCGGGAACCTGGATGCAATCATGAATCGGCTGAAGAATGAAAAAAACAATTCCGATTCCGGATTCGTTGTCGCGCACTTCGGGGATTCGCACATTGAAGGCGATTTCCTGACGAGCGTGATCCGAAAAAACCTGCAGGGCGTTTTCAGATCGGCTGGTGAAGGTGTTTTGTTTCCCTATTCCGTTTGCAAGGGCGGTTACGGACCAAAAAGTTTATCCACAACCATTTCGGGAAACTGGAATTGTGCAAGCATCGTAAAGAATCCGGAAAAATATCCGATCGGAATGACAGGTCACACACTTGTTACCACCGATAAAAAAGCGACGATTTCATTTGTGTACAATCCAACCACTGAAGTGCCCTGCGGGAAAAACAACATCTTCGAGAAAGTCACCATCTGGCACAGCGGGAAAAATTTCAAATTGATCCTTGTCAAGAATGGAAGTGCGGATGCAATCTATATCGACACAACGGGAAATGGCAATGGATTGTACCGCACCATCATCACGAATTACCGGATCGGAACGGAATTGAAGTTGTGTTTTGATACTACCAACGGAGATACGATTTTCAATTTCCATGGCATTTCATTTGAAAACCCGTCGGTACATGGATTGCAATACAACCATTTCGGTGTGGTGGGAGCCACCTTTTTGCAATTGGTCAATCATCAGGATTATACATTGGCACAGCTGCACGCGATCAAACCCGACTTGCTGATTTTTTCCTATGGTTCGAATGAATCTTACGACACCTATTTCAAGATCGATGATTATTCTACAAAAGTTTCACTGTTCATCAAACGCATCAAGGCTGAATTTCCCGGCATCACGATCATTTTTACCGACACACCGGATACACGTTCGCGCAACAGGATTCCTCCCAATACAACCCATATTAATGATGTGATGCAACTCATTGCCAAATCGAACGGTGCGGGTTTTTGGGATCTGAATAAAATCATGGGCGGAAAGAATTCGATGTTGTATTGGCTCGCCAATGGTTTGGCGGGAAAAGACAAATTGCATTTTACAAGAACGGGATATGAACTGCAGGGCAATCTTTTTTCACTCGCCTTCCTGAAAATCTACAGCGCTAAATTCGACAACTCCGTTCAACCCGTTTGTGATTCATTGCAAAATAAAATCAATGCACAACTCGCAACGTTGTCGGGAAAAACTGTCGGCTCCAATCCATCAACGGCAAATGCGACAGCAAAAACAAATGCATCTTCAACATCCGGTTACCAGGTTCATTATGTGCAGAAGAATGAAACACTTTCCACCATTGCAAAACAATATGGTGTGACCACACAGCAATTGTGCAAGTTGAATCATCTCACGGAAAAATCCGTCTTGCACATCAATCAGAAAATCCTGATCGGGAAAAAATAAAAAACAGCTCATGCCAAAAAGCAATTTCGAACGGATGATCCAACTCGCAGGTGAGGTTTTCGATGTGAAAAGCGATCCCGACCAATTGGATGTGGATGAAAAGGTAATTGCGCGCTTGCAGGAAATCCATCCTTCAACGGTTTCCGAATTCGATGACGGCAAAGGTCCCGTGATCTGGATACTGTTGATTCCGACTTCCCTCGAGCTGATGGAGGAATTCCTTGCGAAGAGAATTTCCGAAAAGGAATTGTTTCAACGTACACAACCGCATCAATCCTACGGAGCGATTTATCTCTGCTCTGCCATGGTGCTGGAAGAATTCCGCGGAAAGGGAATTGCAAAACGCATGACGATTGAAGCGATAGAAAATATCCGCAAGGATCATCCCGTGAAAAAACTTTTTGTGTGGCCTTTCAGCAAGGAAGGCGACGGGCTGGCGGAAACAATTGCCAAGTCAACCTCATTGCCGCTGCTGAAAAGATTGTCATGAAATAAAAAAAACGTCCCGGAGACAAGGGACGTTTTGATTTTCCTTTCAACCGCAAATGAGCGATGCGGATTCGGGAAATATCATTCCACCACCATTTTCCCTTTGCCGATCATTTTATTCCCATCACTCACTTCGTAAAAATAAATTCCGCTTTTCAGATTTCCCCTGTCGATTGAAATGACCTGTTCATTTCCAAAAGTCATATTCAACACTTCCTGTCCCAACACATCAAAGATTTTCAGATGGGCATTCCCGATTTTTTCCGCATTTGAAATTCCGATGGTGGTTTGTGATGAAAATGGGTTCGGATAAACCGTTACGCTTGCTTCGGCAACAGTTGGTTGTGACATTCCAACCGTTGAGCATAAATTGGAAACGGTTGCTCCCCGTTGAAAACTGTATGGATAAGACATCGTGTGTATACCATGCAAAACAATTGTTGCAGGTGTTGTTGCAATAAAAGGTGCGGCACTCTCCGCAATTACAGGATTGCCGTCGTTGCATCCTGAATTTCCATTCGCATCCGTTTTTACCAGATACTGGTCTTCACTGCCGCTTCCGAAACTTGTCGTCCAACCACCCGTGACATATCCACCATCGTCCGCCAATTCCAATAACCAACCCGATTCCGCACCTGACCCTCCATACGTTTTGCTCCATTGCATTGTGCCGGCCGAATCCGTTTTGATGAGTACGACATCGGTATCTGCAGCGCTTTCCTGTCCTGCAAGTATATAACCGTGATCGGCGGTTTGTTTTACGGCATGCGCCCATTTTCCTGTAAAATATTTTGCCCAAGACATATTTCCATTCGCATCCAATTTCATTAAAAAAATACCGCGCGCACTTTGCACCGAATCACCAGAACCCGAAACAATAAAACCGCCATCGGATGTTTGTTGCAAACTGTGTCCGAATGCGTTTTCATTATAGAGCGGAGTTCCATACGATTTCGACCACATGAGATTTCCATTCGCATCTGTTTTCACGAGATAAATGTCATCCCTTCCCTGACCAAAACTTGTTGTGAATCCCGAAGCGAGATAACCGCCATCGGGAGTTTGGATAATGTGATAGAACCATTCATCGCCTGATGCTCCACCATAAGTCCTTGACCAAATCGTATCGCCTGTTGCCGCATCCAATTCTGCAAGACAACCGTCTTTCATTCCGGCACCGGTTCCATTTCCAACATATCCACCGACAATGATATTTCCATTGGCAGCCTGAATGACCGGATAAGGATCCTCTCCACCCGGTGAAGCCACTTTCGCCCACATCACATTTCCATTTGCATCAAGACGTGTAATGTGTCCACTGCCGCTGCCATCACAAGTCAGTTTTCCGCCGCAAGCAACTACGCCTCCATCGTTCATCGGACACAGATCATTGATGTATTCAAAATTGCAGGAACTGTTGTTGACAGTGGTGGTGTCACCAAAACTCGCGGTCCATAATGTATCCCCATTCACATCCGTTCTCACCACATAACTTTTTCCATACGGGTTCGGATAACTGAAAGTGATGCCGCCCAACACATATCCACCTGTCGGCATCTTGTGCATGTCGTAACAATAATCCTGATAAAATCCGCCGTATGTTTTTTGAAACATCAGTTGTGCATTTGCCGTGCCTGCCAGCAGAAAAACAAATGCAAGAAAAAAAATCCGATTGCGGTTTTTTGTAATGATTGTTTTCATGGGGTTTGCGTTTTATGTTTTATAAAAATCATTCCTTGATCAGCTTCATTTTTTCTCCCTCACCGATAAAATAAATTCGCCGGAAAATCCACATCCATCCGATTTCTTTTTTGCATGCTGATTTCAACCGACATGAACTGAAAGATTATGCAGCCACATTTTAAGCGTTTTAAAGCCGGCTTGTTCTCCCCTATCCTGTTTTTCAATTGCCTTTGCCAATAATAGGTTGATCGATCTCATCGTATGATCAGAAGCATACGATTTGAATTTCATTGCATTCGGGTTATCCCTGAGCTCATTGGCCTTGTTCCGATCCTGAAGAGCTTCCGCTTTTTTTGCAATATGGTCATAGACTTTTGCCCTTTCCTCATATGCCCTTTCGTCATTGCCATCAAGTTCAATCGCCTTGCCGATATCCTTGAGGGCGTTGTCCCATTTTGCACTTTGCCTGTAACAAATCCCACGGAGGAAATACATTTGGGAATTATTCTTATCGGCCTTGATCAATTGATTGAACATTTTAATCGCTGGCGCATACTTGCCACAACGGCAATGTGCAAAAGCCGACAACCTGATCCATTCCAAATTTTCCGGAGCGCACTCAACGGCTTTGTTGTATGCCTTCGCCGTTTCATAAACGGTCCGGGGAAAATTCTTGTATTCTTCCTGTTCATACCACCAGCCCCTCAATGCATGACTTCTTCCGGAAGTATCGGTTTTATCCATTTGCAAAAGAATATCCTGGGCTTTTGCAAAACAAGGTGAGGGTTCCGCATATTCGGATACTTTGAAAAACTCATTGTACGGCTTATAGGCATCATACGAGTCCAGCTTTTCCCCGTTCTCAATTCCCTTCAACAATAATTCTTTTGCTTTCGAAAATAAGGTGTCGTTGTCGGTTTGACTTTCATCAACCGATGGTTCAGCGGTAACATCCTTTACAATTTCAATGTCATTGCGCTTCGTAACAAAATCGTCCCATGAATCAATCAATAGATTAAATCCATCGGTATATGCCGTATGTGAAGCGCATAGTTTCAAAAACTCTTTCCTGTCCGTTTTTATATCCAACGAATTTATTGCAGCCTCCAAGACATGATCATAAACCGTTGCATCTTCCAAAACAAGATCAAATCGACCGTCATACGAATCATGGCAGTACACATCGGCTAATTTTATCCACTGATTTTTGGGAACGCCATTTATTTCCCTGTCAAACTTGAGATGGAGTTCGGCCGATACCCTGTCATGTTCGGCCTTCTGTTCTTTCTCACTTTCCCCGATTGATTCTTCCCCGTTCTCGATGGCTTCCTTTTCGCGGCTTATTTCTGCATAACGCAAATGGATTTTATGCGCTCCCGATTGTACGAGAAGTTCATTGCCGTTTTTTTCTATGATGGGTTGAGTGTTTTTGTTTTGCATGTCTCTTGTTTTTTATTGGATCATTCATTCCTTGATCAGCTTCATTTTTTTCCCTTGCGTTGACAGAAAATAAATTCCGTCGGGGAATTTGCTCAAGTCAATCTGTTGCTCGGTTGAATTTATTTTTTCATTATAAATGATTTCGCCGAGTGAATTGCAAATCACAACCATTCCCAATTCGGTTGAAGATTGAAGCGTAATGGAATTGCTGGAAGGGTTCGGGAATAAATCGATATCGTTGTTTTTTGTGTTGACTGTCATTCCCAAACAAATGTCCACATGAATGGAATCCACTGCGGAACTCGAACATCCATTTACATCCGTGTAAGTGTAGGTGATCGCGAACGTACCCACACCCGCTGCACTCGGACTGAAATTATTTCCAACGACAGCCGTGCCACTGAAAGTTCCTCCCGCAGGATTTCCGCCAACGAGAGCGACAGTGCTCATGCTGACACATTCCGTATCGATCGATGCGAGATTGAGTGTAACGGTTGGTGGTGTGCAATATTGGAATTTGAAAACCACGCCATCATCATTCGTTCCACCATGCGTTGTCATTCCATACAGATAAGTTCCATCGGAAATAAGATCGCCACGCGGAGCCCTTCCTGTTGTTGCTCCTGCAAAATCATAAATATCCTGATATCCGTTTCCGTAAGCACCGCTCGGCAATATTTTAAAAATAAGTCCATCGCTGTTTGCACCGCCACCGCTTGCCGCGCCATACAAATAAGTTCCATCGAAATAAAGTCCACCATGCGGAACCGCTCCGTTTGTCCCGTTGAAGTCAAGCATCTTGAAATAATTGGTTCCATTGAGATCCATCCTGAAAATTGTTCCCAATCCACTTGTTCCTCCCGACTCGGTCATTCCGTAAAGATGTGTTCCGTCGGAAACCAATGCGTTGGTTGGATATTCGCCATTGGAAGAATTGGCACAATCCATCAAATCGCTGTATCCGTTTCCATTCGGTAAAAAACGAAACGCCGATCCGAGATTATTTGCACCGCCATTGTATCCCATCGCATACAGATAGGTACCGTCGGAAATGAGCGTGGCTTCCGGTTCTCCCGCATCACCCGCATTCACGCCTACACCATTGAAATCAAAAAGTTTTTGGTAACCGTTTGCATAAGCGCCACCCGGCAATATTTTAAAAACCGTTCCAAGATTATTTGCACCTCCTATTTGCGGCATACCATATAAATAAGTTCCGTCGTAATAAAGTGATCCGAACGGCGCTTTGCCGTTTTGCAAACCATCGAAATCATACATCCTGAAATATCCCGTTCCATTCAACAAAATCCTGAATACGGTTCCGTCATTGTTTGAACCACCGTATTGTGTTTCGCCGTACAGATAAGTTCCATCGGAAATAAAGGAGCCGTGCGGAAATTCTCCGTGTGCAGCGCCATCAAAATCAAGAAAGTCAACATAACCGTTTCCATACGGACCGCTTGCCAAAATCCTGAACGCAACACCATCATTGTTCGCGCCGCCTGCAGCTGTCATCCCGTAAAGAAAAGTTCCGTCATAATAAAGGTTTCCTTGGGGATTAGCGCCGTTCGGTCCGGTGAAATCGAGCAGTTTGGTATACTGTGCATTTGCAGTTGAGCAGCATGCAAGAATGAAAAACGGAAAAAGAAGCAACTGTTTTTTCATGGTGTTTGTTATTCGTGTGTTTCCAATCGGTTTCGTTAAAGCCATGAACTGAATTTTATCGTGGCCGGGAGTTTAGCTTGTCTGTCAAATCATTCCTTCATCAATCGCAGGTATTTTCCCTGCGCCGACAAAAAATAAATTCCGCTTGAGAATCCACTCAAATCGATCTGCTGTTCTGTCGCATTCGATTTTTGGGTGAAAACGATTTCTCCGAGCGCGTCGTAAATGGTAATCATTCCCAACTCACTTGAAGATTGAACGGTAACGGAATTGTTAGTCGGGTTCGGGAATAATTCCAACACTTTCATTTTTTCCTGATTGTCGATTCCCACTGTTGAACATAAATTGACAACCGGTAATCCGCGATGCACGATCGGAATGTAATTCGTTGTGCCTGTTCCTGTCATCACTTGTGTTGCAGCATTCGTCACGAGAAAAGGGGCAACGGTGGATGTAACGGCAAGATTTGTTTCATTGCATCCTGAAGTTCCATTGGCATCTGTTTTTACAATATAAAAATCCTTGCTTCCGTTTCCGAAACTGATCGTGTAACCACCCACCATGAATCCGCCATCACTCGCCAATTCCAAAAGCAAACCTTGCTCTGCATTGGTTCCTCCATACGCCTTGCTCCATAGCACCGCTCCATTTGCATCGGTCTTCACCAATACGATATCACCATTTGCCGTTCCCGACATGACATAACCGCCATCCGGTGTTTGTTTCACTCCATGCGCCCATTGGCCGTCATAATATTTTGACCAGCCCATATTTCCGGACCCATCTATTTTCAACAAAAACATTCCTTGTCCACTTCCATCTTCTCCCGTTAGAATATATCCTCCATCCGAAGTCGCTTCAAGACAATGTCCAAAAGCATATTCGCAACCGCTTGTGCCGTATGCTTTCGACCACATTAGATTTCCATTCGCATCCGTCTTCACCAGATAAATATCTTTCCCCGGCAAACTTGACGTTCCGCAAACTGAACTTCCACCCTGACCAAAACTCGTTGTGAAACCTGCAGCCAGATATCCGCCATCCGCTGTTTGCAGAATATGATAGAACCATTCGTCTCCGGGTCCACCATAAGTCTTCGACCAAAGTGTATCACCCGTTGATGCATCAAGTTTCATGATGCATCCGTCTTCCGAACCCGAACCGATTCCGGTTACATATCCACCGACGATGAAATTCCCATCGCTGCTTTGGATCACGGGATAAGGGTCTTCCGTGTTTGCACAATTTTTCGCCCATAGGATATTTCCATTCGCATCCAATCTTGTAATATCGCCACCCCCATTCGGGTTTGCACAAACCGTTGCGCCTCCCACTGCAATGCAACCGCCATCGCTGTTGGCACAAATGTCGTTGATGTATTGCGGACAGGTATCACCATAACTCACCGCCCACAAGGTATCGCCATTGTCATTCGTGCGGATAATGGAACTGATGAGATGAATGCCGGGGCCTGGAAAACTCGATGTCAATCCACCGAAAAAATATCCACCGCTTGGCGCCTTGTGCATATCATAAGCATAATCATTCCCACTGCCTCCGATTGCCTTTTGAAAAATGGCTTGTGCATGGATGGTTGAATTGAAAAGAAGAAAGAGCGACGCGGAAATCGCGAAAATGTTTTGGGGTATATTTTTTTTCATTTGAGTGTTGAATTGGAAAAGGTTATTGAACTGTTTCAATAGACCAAGACGAAACTCAAATCGCGAGTGTTGGGTGTGAAAAAACAATTCTGCTGATTTTAAGATTCAGCAAGAGGAAATGTTTTCTGTATCTCCAGCGTCAATCATACAGAACTCCGCGATGCAGAATCCTGAAAACAAACAATGAAGAAAAAACAGTGGGGAAGACTCGATTAGTTCCGCTTGACGATTTTCCTGACGATTCTCATCTTGTCCGTTTCAATCGTGAGAAAATAAATACCGTCGGGCAATTCCGAAATTGAAACCGTTTTTTGAATCATATTGTTTTCAATTTTCATGTTGTCCGATAATACAACCTGTCCCATGAGATTTGTCAATACGAATCTGTAATTCCCGTTATCGATTCCATCACCGGTTAAATTGAAGGAATTGTTTGCGGGATTTGGCGCTACAAGGATTTCATTTTGCAAGGTGATCGTCTGCACACCTAAAACCGGACAATTCACACCAAACGCTTTTCTACAGGTATCCCCATTGTAAACGGCTTCAAAAGTATAAGTGCCTGCCGTGGTCGGCAATGTCCGTGTAAAAATATAGTACGATGCGAAATAATTGTTATTGCTGTTGTGCGTCCAGCTAGTGAAAGTTGTCCCGTTCGGATTTACAATTCTCATGCTCGCAATCAACCCGATCGTTTCATTCCTGATATAAATTATGAATTTTCCGGAACCGGGTGCCATCAAACAACTGTCTTCATTGGGAGTTTCTGTTGCAGGGCAAGCGGGCAACACCGGAAGGATGGATCCGACCTGGGCTTTTACAATGTTGGGTTCCGTATATGGCTTTTGATTCACCCACCATGAATTTGCATTGAGAGAATTGCAGGGGCCGGAATACGCGTCTTTCAAGCTGGAAGAAAGTGTTGTTCCCCAAACTTCAAAATGAAGATGCGGTCCAGTAGAATTTCCTGAACTGCCAACCACTCCCAGATATTCTCCCGTCACAACCGTTTGTCCGACAACTTTCGAAGTGAGCGAATTCATTTTCATGTGGTAATAAATTGCAACGGAACCATCCGCATGTTCTATCGCGATATAATTCGGAGCCAGATTATTCGGCGCACAGTTCTTGTCGAAATTCCCATCAACCTTGTTTACGATTGTTCCGGGTGCCGCAGCAATCACTTCCACTTCATTGTTATCCATTTTATAAAACGGATACGGTATAATGGTAATGTCATTTCCCCTGTGCCCATCGTAAGTGACCGTTCCGCAATTCCAATCCTTTATCCCGGCTGTTGTATCCTGATCCAGATAATTCGCAATGACATAATAACTGCAGTCATTCAATCCGTTTGCCATGCGCAATGGCCATGAAAAAGTTGTGGTCATCGCTGGATTTATTTTTCCATATGGCAATCCAAGCATCCTGCTATTGTCGGTCATTTGTTTTTCCATCTCCTTGTATTGCTCAGGTGTGATGCACGGATTCGATGCATCATTTCTTCCACAAGGATATTGACCACCCGTTTCACCCGAAGTGTTTTGTGAAAATGCCGATAGGGAAATACCGTAGAAGAAAATAAATGCGGTCAGGGTTTTTACAGAAAAGTATAATTGTGTTTTCATTGGCGTTTAAATCATTTCGATGCAATGGTAATGAGTGCATTCAAGACAAGAATGAGCGATCCCAGAAAAAGGAGAGAAATGGAAATCAGCAATAACAAGGAAATCTTATTCATCCTGTTCCGTTTTAGAAGAATTGAACTGAAACCCCTTCAATAGACAAAGACGAAACCCAAAGCGGAAATGTTGGGTGCGGAAAAAATTATCTGTAGGCAACCGCAATCACAGCATCGCCATTGTCAATCAGCAACGAATCGTTTGTGGCGGTATTGTAAACTTCACACTTGAAATTCAAATGCAATTTTTTTGTTGTCTGCCCACTGCTGTTGTTGGCATAATCCTCAACCGAAACCAATTTGCAATAGCTCGATGTCGGTTGTGAACCATGATTGGATGTATAATGGTTTCCCGCCGCATCCGTCCAGTTGACCGTCACATTCGAAAGTAAAAGCGGATTTGCAGTTGGCGTAAATGACGTGATGAAATAGGAACAGCGTCCGGTGTAATTCTGTGTATAGACATTTTCCACGCGTTCGAGCACTCCGGCATTGCTATCCGTTACACGCATATACACACGATAGGCTCCACTGTTGGCATACGTATGTGCAGGTGTTGCCGAAGTGGAATAATTCCCGTCACCGAAGTCCCAGAAATAATAATATGGAGCTGTTCCTCCAAGTGAAGGGCCGAATGTTACCGTGGTTCCTGTTGCATATTGGCCGAATGCGCCTTGACATTCCGCTTCGGGAATGCCGAGATAAATGTTGTAGCTGCTGGTGTCGATTGCGGAAGATGAAAAAGTGACGGAATGAAAAACGCGGTATTTGCCCGGGCGCACGTAAGTATGAAGGGGATTGTGTCCCGTATAAGTCACGTTATCACCAAAATCCCACTGCTCACTCAGCGCATTTCCGTTGTGTTCGTACGATTGAAACTGCACTGCAAAATTTGTTGCGGTTCCATTCGGGGTTTGAAAAGGATAATAACCGCTGGAAAGCGAAGTGTTGATGTCGGCATTTCCATTGATGGAAGAGGGTTGGAAATCGTTGAGCGTTATGTCGATCGCGTTTCCGCAACTGGTGCAATTGTAAGTTGAGAGGTCGCCATTGAAACTGTACACATCCGTATTTGAATTCTGGTTGAAACTGGAATACATGTAATAATTATTCACTCCCGCCTGCAAATTGATTCCATTGTTCCCGATGTTTCCCCTGAAATAAAAAACAGGGGGCGTTGAATCCGGAGTTGGCGTTTCTTTCTTGCAGGAATAATTTCCGGCGAGAATGAAAAACAACAAACTGATTTTAAAAATATTTTTCATGATCCGATTTTAAAAAAGATTGTATGTCAGCATCAACCGCATTCCCATAATGTGTTCGGCCCGATCGGATGAGTTGGTGAAATAAGAATTGTTTTTCACATCAATCAAACCATAAGTGCCTTCCACCTGCAATCCGAATTTCGTAAAAAATTGTCTGCGGTAACAAATCGTCAATGCAGCATCCACACGATTCAGTCCATTGAAATAACCATACTGATTTTTTGCTCCGGGCATTTGCTGTGTGCCGGCATCCGTTTCATTCCACATGGCCACGCGACTTGTGGTGTTGAAGAGATAGGAAAATGACGCGCCTATCCCGAACGTGTTTTTCGCATTGAATGTCCGCTCCAACTTCAGCGGCACGGAAATGTAATGCAGGGAAAGCGGTGTGATGATTGTGGAAGAATTGTTGAGACCGAACCCGGGAAGTGAGTCCGTAATCTGGTTGAAACTGTATTTGAGATTTCCGACCCGTTCGTAACGCACACCCAACGCAAGCGCCCATTTCGCATTGAACTTGTGTGTGAATGCAAAACCTCCAACGGGATTCAATCCTTGCGCTTCGGTTGCAGTGCCATATTTCCATCCCAAAATGAAATTCGATCCCGCTTCAACAGAAAAAATGTTTTTCGGATAAATTGTCGAATCCGCTTTTCGGGCGGCAACGTCTTTGGTTGGATCAATGCCTATCGAAGGAAAACCGGAGTCCTTTGGAAGAGCAACCGGAATCAAAAAACTTTTTTCAGGAGAGGGAAAACTGTCTGCGATCGGATTCTCCACCGGCTGCGCAATCGTTGTCACCGGATTTTCATCCGCAATTTTATTTTCACTGGTCACTTGTCTTTTGTCACTTGCCACTCCCATATCCGAATGATGCTCAACCGGGTTTTGTGTTGTCGTCTGCTGTGCAGGAATTGATCCGGAATTGGAATAGGAAATCGGTGAAATGGAATTGTGATGTGTGGTTGCAATGGAATGATGCAGTGAATTGTTTTTTGCCGCATTGTTTTTTGTCAATGCAGGGTTGGATTTTTTTGCAATGTCATTTTGGTGTGGGATGTTTTCGGAATTTGTTTTTCCTCCCATTGGATTGATCGCGGATGAATTTGAAATGGGATTCGCGGATGAAGAATCGCGGTTTATCGTTTTTGTTTGGGTATTATCCGAAAGCAAATGTTGCGTTTGGGAATTGGATGCGACAACGGTATTTTCCGTTTGCGAATTTGTCGCCAGCTGAACGGTTTGATCGTGATGGGTAAAAAATAATTTCATGGCGCCAAACATCAACAGCGATCCGGTGAATAGCCCGAACAAATAAATCAGGAACCATTTTTTCCTTTTGATTTTTTTCTCCATCGCATCGATCTTCTCCTCTGCCTTGTCCCAATCCATTTCATCAAAAGGGATCTCCTGCCCGTTGTATTTCGAGCTGATGATCTCTTCCCATTTTTCAAGATTATCCATTACGCAACTTCGGTTTTTGAAATTATTTTCTGAAACATTTCCTTGAGTTTAATCCTGGAAAAATTCAAATGCCACCTTGAAGTCCCATCCGTTATTTCCAGCATTTCCGCAATTTCCTTGTGGTTGAATCCGTCAATCACGTACAATGTGAATACGCGTCTGCTCACGGGCGGGAGCTTGACGATGAGACTGTGAATCTGGTCCACATCCATTTTCACCATCGCCTCATTCAATTCCGCATAATCCTGTGTCTCGGAATAATTCTCAACGTATTCGATCCTTTCGTTGTGCTTTTTTTCCTTTCTGTATTCGTCGATCAATGTATTGATCATGACTTTACGGATCCATTTCTTGAATGGCACTTCCGGTTTGTATTTTTCCAGATTGTACAGGATTTTCAAAAAACCGATGTTCAGCATCTCTTTTGCCTCCTCGCGCGAATTCGTATAGCGCAGGCAGATGCTGATGAGGTAACTGTATGTCACCCGGTACAGCTCATACTCCGCTTTCCGCTCACGCCTGATGCAGGCCGTTATGAGATCAAGACTGATTTCCATTTGCCGAATTGGTGGAAAAATACTCCATTCATCAGACTTGGACGAATTCCAAAGGCGAAACGTTGGGTGAAAACAAATCTTTTCGGGTGAAAAATCCTCGCATAGGCTCTTTTCCTGACGCATCCCAAAACCGGTCAGCCGGATTTTTATGGTTTTCCTTGCAGGAGTGAAATTTATTTCAATATCTTTGTGATATCATTTTAATATCAATCGTCCAAAACCATGATCAAAGAAACATCTCTCAAACCGATTTCCGGATACGGAATGTTGGTATTCTGCTTGGCCATCCTGGGTGGCTTCATAACAGGAATCCTGTTGCGCGAACCCCTGTTGCCGATTCTCCTCGTCCCGGCTTTCATTTTTGTCATTCGCGGATTTGTCATCATCAATCCCAATGAGGCAAATGTGCTCGTGCTGTTCGGAACCTATAAAGGCACGGTGAAGGAAAGCGGTTTTCATTGGGTGAATCCGTTTTACAAAAGGAAAAACATTTCCCTTCGCGCCCGGAATCTCAATGGCGATTCATTGAAGGTGAATGACAAAATCGGAAACCCGGTTGAGATTGCCGCCGTAATCGTGTGGCAAGTGGAAGATACCGCCAAAGCTGTTTTTGAAGTGGACAATTACATCAATTATGTAAACATCCAGAGCGAAGCTGCCGTACGACATCTTGCAGGAATCTGTCCATACGATAATTTTGAAGAGGAACACGCCGACATCACCTTGCGTGGAGGTGCGGAAAAAGTGAATGTCCTGTTGGAAAATGAACTCAATGAACGCTTGGCTCCAGCGGGAATCAAGGTCATGGAAGCGCGGATCAGTCATTTGGCTTATGCGCAGGAAATAGCCGGTGCAATGTTGCGAAGACAACAGGCGACTGCCGTTGTTGCAGCGAGAAGACAAATTGTGGAAGGCGCTGTTGGAATGGTGGAAATGGCATTGGCAAAACTTTCCGAAAGGGAAATTGTCCATCTCGACGAGGAACGCAAGGCGGCCATGGTGAGCAATCTGTTGGTGGTGCTGTGCGGCGACAAGGAAGTGAGTCCAGTGGTGAATACAGGAACATTGCATCACTAGGATATGGCGGAAAAAAAAGCATTTGTTTTACGCATCAATCCCGAAATTCTGAAGGAGCTCGAGAAATGGGCTGACGATGAATTCAGGAGTGTGAACGGGCAAATAGAATATTTGCTTCAGAAAGCGTTGAGTGAAAGCGGAAGGGCAAAGCTGAAGGACAAAAAACCGGAAATAAAGAAAAAATAGTGCAGGTGTTGAGTAGTATTATAACACTACCTCCGCATTATCCCGTTGAAAATCATTTTTCTCCGTGAATGGGCAAGCCTGTCTTTACGCTTTCAAGCCAAGCTGTTCGGCACCATCTTTCCGCCTTTTACATAAAAACAACATTGCATTTGGATTATCCTTGCAATTGCATGAAGACAATCAGTACCTTAACTGATTCTTATCAAGATTCACATATAGCTGACGATTTATTTTTATTGGATGAATTTGAAGTTTATTTCAGCTGTTTCCAACCATACGTGTGATATCTGCGTATCTATAAGTGAATATACCTCTCTCCGCCCATGACCATCAGACATTTTGTTTTGGCTTCGTTGCTATCCTTATTCTCTTTCACTGCCGCTTTCTCGAATGTCGTGAGTGATGGATATACCGATCAGCGGTCTTATAATCCCGGTGATACCGTAAAGATTTACGTGAATGGCTTGGGCACTTTTGTGCATTGCCAGATGGATCTGATGGATATAAACGGCGTTGTTGTCGACAGCATTTTGACCAATGTCGCACCTCAAGCTCCTACGATAAATGATCCTTGGCAAGATGGATATGGATATTCGCTTACGGCAACCTATATCATCCCTTCCACTTTGAAGAGTGGTGTTTACGGATGGGAAAACCTGATTTTTTTCGTGGTCAAGAGTGCGCTGAAAAATGCGGACATCACCTTGGTTTATCCGACCAACACGGAAGAGGCATATAGTCCGGCGGGAGGAAAAAGCCTGTATGATTACAATTCATCGGGAGGCCGGTCGCACATTGTTTCTTTTCACAGGCCGTACAGTGCATGGATGATTCAAGCGGTAAGGGGATTCAGTACGGGTTACCTCAAATGGTTCAATACATTGAGCGGATACAGTGTACAAATGATTGCAGACATCGACATGGAGGATTATGCCGAAATACAGGCTTCCAAAATATTGGTGATCGTGGGTCACAGCGAATATTGGACGCGAACGGCGAGACAGAATTTTGACCTCTTTGTCAACAACGGGAAAGATGCGGTTGTTTTGTCGGGCAATACCATGTGGTGGCAGGTGAGATACAGTAGTGATAAAACACAACTTATCTGTTACAAGGATTCTTCCCTCGATCCCGAACAGGACACATCAATGAAAACAGTCACTTGGCCGACATCCTATCTTCATTATTCTGTTTTGGGCAGTATCGGTGCGGATTGGCCACACGGCGCTTACGCCAATCAATCGGCTTTTCACGGGTATTACGGCTATAAGATTTTGCTTCCGAATTCCCCCCTTCTTGCAGGAACCGCACTCTCGTTTCACAGTTTTGTGAATTGTATGGCGAATGAAGACGATGGCACACTCTTTTACGGATTCGATTCCAATGGTGATCCGATTGTCGACACCACCACGCTCGGTTTTTGTAAAATGGAATTGATCGGATATGATTGGGGAGAAAGCATTTATTATCCGAGTGCTCCACAAATCGGTTACGGAACATTCATCGCGTTCAAGAAATCACCCACATCGGGAAACATCATCAATGTGGGAAATTCAAACTGGTGTTCCATCAATACGGGCTCTTCCACCGGAGGATTTGCCGGATCCGATGTTGCAATCATCAAGACGGTTTCACTCAACATGATCAACCTTCTGTTAGCGGGATCAAGCATCTACTCCACTCCGCTCATTTGTGTTCCATTGACAGTTGAAAACGTGAAAAATCCTGTAAATGGTTGCAAGGTATTTCCAAATCCAACTTCGGGGGAATTATCCATTCATCTTGATTCCCCTTCGGAAAATAACAACGTTCTGGAAATATTCAATCCGGTGGGACAACTTGTCCAATCAAAATCATTGTTGAATGCGAATGAACAGCAGGTTGATTTATCCGAACTGTCGGACGGGACTTATTTTTACACGATTAAACGGGAAAATGAGATCATCTCGCGTGGCAAGATAATTTTGGCACGCTAACTCTGATTTTTAAACGCGGTAAAATTCCAGCGTCTTACCCAACCATTCGAAAAGATAATATCCGCGCACATACAATTTATCCTTCTCTGGCATTTTCACAACCGAATCATACGTGTCGCCGGAATTCGAATCGTAAATTTCCCCGTTGATCCACATATTTTCGGTGGCGTCATATTCCAATCCGCTCAACACCTGCAAGCCCAGGATTTTCCGCGAACGCAACGCCGGATCAGGATTCATCTCATCCGTACATTCGTTCATCTTGCATTTATATCCGTTTTCGTCAAACCACGCAATCGTCGCCTTGAATTGCCCATTCTCCTTGAACACATGAACTTTCAGGTTATTTTCCACCGACATCCAGTCGCCGAGAATGGCATCTGAGGGGGGAGTCGGTACCACATAATTTGTTACGGGAGCAAATCCAAAAGCCAAAAAGAGAATTGCCACTGCCAAAAAAGGGCGAACCAAAAGATTTTTCATTGTATTTAATTTTTGATTCTTAAAGTTACTAAATCAATCCTGATTTAATTCTGTAGTTTGGGATCAGCTAGTGGCTCAGGATGATGGCCAATAATCTCGTTGTGGAAAATATTTGCATTGGAATAAAAAATCAAATTCGGAAAAACCATTGACAAACTTCTAAACATTTGACATTTTTTACTTCAAGTAATTTTTTTAGCCTATCTGTCATTCGCAAACTATATTTGCAGCCGAAACACTTTTCATTTACATCTTTCAAAAACCACTCTCATGAAAACAAAAAAAGTAATGTTGTTTTTGTTTATGCTCATCGGCGCAAACATTTTTGCACAGAGCTCGAATAAACAGCAAACGGTTGTCTGTTCCAATGTTCTCCTGCAGCAAATCGCTTCCGTAAAATCATTGGCGGACAATGTCAATGCGGCTTACCAACGCAATCAGGCTTCGGCAACGCTTTCAAGGGCTGGAGCGACGGCAGTAAAAAAATCGCTTGACGATTCCTATGCGGCTTACCTCACCGAATTGCAGAATCAGTTGAACCTGAATCCCAACGATTCCCCGTTGCACACCGCTCTCGTGAATGAGATTGCACTTGTGAAAAAACTCCAATCGGGAAATTAATCCCGAAAAAAAACACCTTAAAGAAAAAAAAATGAAATCAATCTTTACAACGAAAATCCGCCTCGCCCTTTTTGCTTTTCTCGCACTCGCCGGTACTGCATCGGCACAGGCGATCACGGAAAATTTTGACGATATCACACTGCTTGCCGGCAATGGCTGGTCGATGCAAAATCTGAGTACACCCGTAGGAACCACCAATTGGTTTCAAGGAACAAATATTGCCGCAGGTGGACCTTTCGATGCATTTAACGGAGCTGCCAATTCCTACATCGGGGCGAATTACAACAATACCGGAAGTACCGGCGATATCAGCAATTGGTTGATGACACCGACACTCACTTTGCGCAATGGAGATGTCATTACGTTTTATACTTCCAAAGACAGTCCTGACCTGTATGCAGACCGTTTGCAAGTACGCATGAGTACAAACGGCGCAAGCACAAATGCAGGATCGAACGCGACCACCGTTGGAGATTTTACAACGTTGTTGCTCGACATCAATCCGACACTCGTCTTGAATGTTTATCCTACAACTTGGACGCAATACACGGTTACCATCAGTGGACTTTCCGCTCCCACTCCGGGTCGAATCGCTTTCCGCTATTTTGTAACGAACGGAGGGGTTTCCGGAACCAATTCCGATTATATCGGCATTGACGCATTTCAATATACACCTTACGTATGTCCGGGATTAACCATTTCTCCCGTGTCGATTGCAAACGGTGTAGCCGGTTCCGCATACAGCCAAACACTTTCTGAAACCGGTGCACTCGGCTCTCCGACTTATACCGTAACTGCAGGTGCCTTGCCTCCGGGAGTTACACTTTCATCATCAGGTGTGATTTCAGGAACGCCAACCGCAACAGGAACTTTCAATTTTACAGTTACTGTCGGCGATGCAAGTGGTTGCACCGGATCCCAATCCTATTCAATTGTCATTTCCTGTCCAACAGGTGGTGCAACACTTTCCACTTTCCCGATGCTTTGCTCCAATGGCATACCTTATACCTTGACAGAAGGTTCGCCTGCCGGTGGAACTTACACAGGAACAGGCGTAAGCGGTGGGGTTTTCAGTCCATCTGCAGGAACACAAACAATCACTTACACTTTGATTGACACTTACGGTTGTACACAAACAACCTCTTCCACACTTACCGTAAACACTGCGCCGGCCGTAACGCTCTACGCTTTCTCTACGGTTTGCAGCAATGGTGGTTCTGTTTTGCTTGCGGGTGGATCACCTGCGGGCGGAACATACAGCGGAACAAATGTGAGCGGTGGAATGTTTGATCCTTCTTCAGGAACACAAAACATCACTTACACTTACACCGATGCGAATGGATGCAGCGGTTCTGCCACACAATCTTTTCCGGTAAATACCGCACCGACTGTAACACTTGTAATTGACACCATCCTTTGCACAACACAGGGAGTTTACGCATTTACGGAAGGAAGTCCTGCCGGTGGCACATACAGCGGAACAAGCGTAAGTGGAAATACTTTTGATCCTGCCGCTGCTGGGACAGGAACGTTTGCGATTACCTATTCCTACACCGATGTGAACGGATGTTCCGCTTCCGCTTCCGGCAATATCGTTGTAGATATCTGCACGGGTATTGCATCATCCGTAAACGAAATGGATTTCAATGTTTATCCGAATCCGAATACAGGAATATTCACAGTTCATTTCACACAACACGATGCGGGAAATCTTGCAGTGAGTGTTTTGTCGATTGACGGAAAAGTGATCAGCACCGACATGAAAAACAATTTCAGTGGAAATTATGTGGGTGATTTTGATTTGCGTGAGATTCCAAAAGGAATTTATCTGCTCGAAGTGCAAAGCACTGAAGGGCGTTCTTTCAAAAAAATAATCGTTCAATAGCGGAAACGGTTTTTGCGAAAAGCCCCGATGAAAAATATCGGGGCTTTTTTATGCCCATAAAACAGATTATTCACATTCCTTTGTCAGAATAAACCTGAAGTGAAAAATAAATAATCAAAAACTTTTCCCAACTTAGTTCCTCAATCTCCCTTATGCGCCGCCTCCTCATTTCATTTTCCCTGTTTTTCTCATTTGGGATTTCCGCGCAGGATTTTCTTGGGTACACGCAAAGCAATTATGCAGGCATCGTGGGAGCGCAACACAACCCGGCTTCATTGGCCGACAATAATTATTCGCTCGATATTCTGCTTGTGGGATTGGGTGTGGAAGGTGCAAACAATTACATCGGGGTGAAACGTTCGGATTTGCTCAAATCGGATTTTGGAAATCAGGATTTTTATTTGCGTGAACGGAACACGAAGAAGTCAGGTTTTTTCCGCAATGAAATCCTGCTTCCCGGATTCATGGTCTCGAATGAAAGTTTCGGTTGGGGAGTTGACGCACGCATCCGCACGTATGCGAATATGGACGGTGTATCGCACGACTTGGCGCACATTCTTGCGAGAGGCTTCAAGGATCCCTCCGATTTTCACAGTGACCGTCATAATAATCATGTCGGCATTACGGCAATGAGTTGGGCGGAATTGGGTGGAACATACGCAAAAACAATCTGGACAGGCGAGGAACGTTTTGTGAGTGTGGGTGTGCGTCCGAAAATCTTATTGGGACTCGCAGCAGCTTATGTTTTTGTAAATGATTTCCAATACAATTTCAACAACGACAGTACACTTGACGCGTACAATTCCAATGTGAAGTTCGCCCATTCCACCAATCTTACATTCGATGGATCCCTATCGCCGTCCTATCATTTGAAATTCAATCCGGGAATCGGATTGGATGCGGGAATCGTTTATGAATTCCGTCCCGATGACATGCAAAAAGACAATGACAGTCATTTCAAACCCTGGCCCGGATTTCGCGAACGTCCGAATTACAAATACAGGATTGGAATCGCACTGACCGATCTCGGAATCATTCATTTCAAATCTGGAGAACTGAGTGACCAATATTCCGCCACTTCCAATGATTGGAATATCAGAAATGACATCCTGAAAAATCCAACCACACCAACCACCTTGTATCAAACCTTCACTGCCAGAACCGGTGGTGCACATGCAGGTGATCCTTTCTGGATGCGATTGCCGCTTGCATTGAATGTAAATGTGGATTACAAGGTGCGTGAAAGTTTTTTTGTGAATGCGACCGCTTTTTCCGCATTGTATCTCAGGAATACCGATGGGAAAAAAGTGCACGAACTCACGCGCATCAGTCTCACGCCGCGCTGGGAAAAAAGATGGTTCGGAATATGGGCTCCCGTTTCATTTACAAGAATGGGAACTTTTTCACTCGGCACCGGCATCCGTCTGGGACCTGTTGTAATCGGCACAACGGATATCCTGAATCTTCTTTTGGCACAAAAGAAAGCTTACAACGAGGATATTTTTGTCGTGGTGAAAATTCCTCTGTTCCCGATAGGAAATGCAAAAGGGAAAAAAGGAAAAATTAAATCCGGTGGACCTGTTGATCAATGTCCGCAAAACTAGCTGAGGTTTTTCGAGGATCAATCTGTGGCGGCAATCTTTCTCCTGATCAATTCCGTTTCCGCATTCGAGGAGGTGAGCGACAAGGCTTTTCCGAAATATTTTTTCGCTTCCGATTTTTTTCCCGCCTTCAGGTACAGTTCGCCGAGTGATGCGTTGAAATAACAATTTTCCGAAAAGCCTTTCATTTTTTCCAATTCGCGGATTGCCTTTTCATATCCCTGCACTTCACCGATCACCAACGCACGATTGACAGCCACCATCGGATTGTTTGTATTGGCAAACAAACGGTCATACAAATTCAAAATCATTTTCCAATCCGTTTCTTCATACGATTTTGCATTTGCATGAAGCGAAGCGATGCCCGCCTCCAGGTGAAAATCATGAATGGAATTTCCTGTCGCGGAATTTTTCATGAAATGGTTTCCCGAATGAATCAGGTATTGATTCCATTGGGAACGGTCTTGGTCCTTGAGCAAAACAATGAATCCCTTGTCATCAATCCTTGAACCGAAACGCGAAACCTGAAAACACATCAACGCCAACAGTGCATTCGTCTGCGGAAAATTTGTTTTCGGATTTTCGGAAAGCAAAACGGCAAGCCGCATGGACTCTTCACACAAATCCTCCCGGATCAGTTTTTCCGGATGCGAGGAATTGTATCCTTCGTTGAACAAAAGGTACAATGCCTTGAGCACCGCTTCCGTCCGGCTTTCCATTGCATTCGCACCGGGATAATCGAGGGAAAGTTTTTCGTCGCGTATTTTTTCTTTCGTCCGGTAAATCCTTTTCTGAATGGTTTCTTCGGTGGCAAGAAAAGCGTTGGCGATTTCACGTGTACTCAATCCGCAAAGTGTTTTCAGGATCAGGGTGATTTGCGCTTCCTGGGTAAATGTCGGATGGCAACATGCGAACATCATTCTCAATTGGGAATCCTTGATTTCATTTTCGTTGAACATTTCATTCATGACGGGAACGAGTGAATATTCCGACTTCAACAAAATCGCAATGTCATTTTCAATCTTGTATTTTATTTTTTGCCGGCGAATCAGATCGATCGCCGCATTTTTCGCCGTGCGGTACAACCACGCTTGCGGATTGTCGGGGATTTTTTTGAATTTCCATACCTCGAGCGCTTTCACAATCGTATCCTGCACAATATCCTCCGCCTGCTCGATATTCTGAAATCCGAATACGCGTGTCAAAACGGCAACCATCTTTCCCGCCTCGTGACGAAAAAGATGGTCGATTGTTTTATTGATGTCTTCGGATGGAAGCATTGACAATTCATAATTGATGATGGGCAAATTACCAATGCTTTTCAGCGTGTGCCTTTCTCAGCCCGCCGAGATAAGAACACACCATTCTCATTTTCAATTTGCACATCATTCACCTGCACATTTACTACATTTCCATTTTCTGGATTGGACGCACTTCCAATTTCCCGTCGTAATCGAAGATCGGACAGCCTTTGGAAATTTCAACCGCTTCATTGATGTCTTTTGCATTGATGATCAAATATCCGCCCACCATTTCTTTCGCTTCGGTAAAAGGTCCGTCGGTCACCACTTTTTTTGAACCGTTGACCTGTTTGCCGGTTCCCTGAAGCGGCTCGCCTCCAACAAGAATTCCTTTCTGTCCGAGTTCGCCCATCCAGGTCATCCATCTTTGCATATCCTTTTGCATTTCTTCAGGAGACAATTTTCCATTTGACATTCCACCGCGGAATAAATACATGAACTTTTCCATTGTTGTTTTGTTTTAAGATTTGATTATTGAGTGAACTTACAACTCTATGACGATTGATGAAAGTGAAATCGGACAATCCGGATAAAATATTTTTGACAATGAAAACCCATTCCCAAAACCTCATCACGACCCCGGCTTCTTTTCCTTTACCCAAGGTCAGGGTCAGGAAGCCCGGGTGGATTAGGGGTTGGGGTGATTGTGAATTTTGTGAATTCAATCGTGACAAACATTTTCATGAAGGTATGAAAACTGAAATGTTCCCTTCGGGGAAACGCATTAACTTAGCATCATCTTTCCATTCAAAAGCATTTACATGAATTTCCGATCCGCGCTGAAATTTATTCCTGCCGCACTTCTCCTTTCAAGTTGCAAACCCAAACTCGACATTCCCACTCCGGGCGCAGGCGATGCCGATTTTACAAAATGTATTGCTGTCGGTGGCGATTTTATGGCGGGCTATCAGGATGGCGCGCTGTTTCGAGATGGACAGGCGCGTTGCATTCCGGCATTGCTTGATCGGGAATTTGAACTTACGGGAAGAAGCGGTTTTGAGCAATCCACATTTTCCGACAATAGCGGATTGGGTTGGAATGCGAAGCCGTGGGAAAGCTGGTATGTAACGGCTTCGAAATTGAATTACAAAACGGATTGTGAAGGTGTAAATTCATTGATGCCGATTTGGGATTCCGTAAGCCGGAGTTCCGCGTCGAATTATTTTTCGAATTCATTCTCTCCCGGCAATTGCAATTTCTCCGTTCCATTTGCAACACTCCAACAATTGTTTTCCCCGGCATTGGGAAATTCGCCTGCAGCACAAAATACAAATCCATTTTACCATCGCATCGCTTCCGCTCCGGGAATTTCAACGGTGATGGGCGATGCAAAAAATTCCAATGCGACTTTTTTTTCTGCTTGGTTGGGAATGGAAGACATTTACAATTACGCAAGCAATGGCGGTGCGGGAATGGCAATTGCATCTTCCACCGCATTTTCAAATTACATCGATTCGGTTTGCATTGCATTGACACAAAACGGCGCGAAAGGCGTGATTGCAAACATTCCCGATTTTCGGGATTTCCCTTTTTACACCTTGGTTCCGTGGAATGGCGCAACACTCACACAAAGCAAGGCGGATTCGCTGAACAACATTTATATTACAGCCGGATACAACAACATAGATTTTGTGCAGGGCGCGAATGGATTCGTGATTGCCGATGTGAATGCGCCGAATGGTTTCCGTCAAATGCACAATGGGGAATATATCACGCTCGGCGTTCCGCTTGATTCGATGAAATGCGATTATCTCGGTGTTCTTTTTGCTGCGCTTCCTGACCGTTATGTTTTGGACAGCACGGAAGTTTCCTTTCTCGACCAACAAATTTCAGCCTACAATAATGTGATCACACAAAAAGCTGCGCAATACGGTTTGGCGTTGGTGGATATGAATCATTATTTCAAAACGGTGAATGCAGGAATAAAATGGAATGGCGTTGATTTCAATTCACAATTCGTTACCGGCGGATTTTTCTCGCTCGACGGTTATCATCCGAATCAAAATGGGTATGCCTTGATTGCGAACGAATTCATCAAGGCAATCAACTTGAAATTCAAGGCGACAGTTCCAACGGTGGATTGCACGGACTGCAATGGGGTTTTGTTTCCTTGAAAATAGTTGAGAGGTTGGAAAGTTGATCGGGCAACTGATTGGTTTTTGCAAAAAATCGGGTTACCGGAAAAATCAATTCCCCAATAACCCGATTACCCCAGTTACCTTAATAACCCTGTTGTATTATTTCACAACTTCTTTCACGAGATAAACATTCTCTCCGGCATTGATCTTCACAAAATAAATTCCCGGAGAAAGATTTTCCGTATTGACCGTCACGATTTCATTTCCCAAACCCGTCCTGTTCAGCACCAACTTTCCTTCCGCATCAAACAGTTGAAGCGTAAAATCAGAACCGTTCAGGCGTCCGAGATCCACGGTGAAATTATTTTCGGTCGGATTCGGATAAATCGGAATCAGTTTGGGTAATGGGGAAAGATTGTTTACGGCAACGTTGGTTGTGTAGGAACAGTCGAGCGCATCACCACAAACGTAGTGCACGAGAAAATTCCTTGTGATGACAAGCGTGGTATCGTAAAACGCAGGATTGGAAACTTCCGGAACGTGATCCTGTCCGATATACTCGTCGAAACAATTTTCAATTCCCAAATTATTCAATCGCAACATGACCGAATGTGAGCCGTCCACTTGCAGCAACGGATAAGTTCCAAGCAAAAATATTTCCGCAGAACCATACGGAACGGTTTGATCCAAATTGCCATGAAACATCATTGCCGGCATATTTCCCGGTGCAATCCAATTGGTATCGCCAAGGGCACCACACAATTCGATCACGCCACGGAACATCGAGGAGTAACCCGGATTTCCACTGATGCCTTCCAATCCGCCACTCAAGCCATAATGATTGGTTGTATCGGCGTACACAGGAAACTCATTCATGTTGTCCATGTATGCCATGTGCAACGCGGTGATTGCGCCGGCGGAAACACCCATGAAAAAAATATTTGAAGTGTCAATACCGTACGAATTTCCATTGGTTGCAAAATCCTTTTTGAAAAAACGAACCGCCGCTTTTCCATCATGTACCGCTCGGATGACAGATCCTGCAGCATCTACACTGTCGGGAGTTCCCAATGGGAAATTGGTCATTCCCACTCGATAATCAATGGAAGCCACAACATATCCCATCTTCGCGAAATCCTGTGCGAATGGCAATACATCCGTTCCCGTTTTCGATCCGCCGAGAAAATTTCCACCGTGCATGATGATGATCAGTGGACGATGTCTGGCCGTATCTCCTTTTCCCATCCACACATCGAGTTTCAACGTTGTGGCTGTATTGTTGAAACTTTGGTTCGCTCCATAAACGATATTGGAAATCGAACTGTCCTGAAACATAAAATCACGATAGCGGAGACCGTTGCATTGAGCGGAAAGGAATCCGGAAAATGTCAACGCAAGAATCAAAAGCGGGAAGTAAATTTTTTTCATGTGGTTATTTTTATTTTAAAAAGAATAGTTCAGTCCGATACCGGGAGCTACAACTCTTGATTTATAGGTTCCGGAAAATCCGGTTTCAAGATTCGTGTCCGTCCGTTTCATACCCTCAATGTACAAAAGGGAAATGTCAATGGAAAATTTTTGTCCGAAACGAATCGTTGAGCCGCAGGTCAATCCCAAACGGTTTGCATCGGGAGTTTCGGGTGTGAGATAGCCGTTTTTCACTGGGGAAATGTCGTAATACATTCCTGCACGGAAATCGAAATGATCGTTGACGTGATATTGCGCCCCGATTCTGGAAATGAAAACATCCTTGTAACAACGTGCATCGTGCACATCGGCAAGCTTGTCGGTGTTCGTTGCAAAATCAATCCGCAACGTATCGTATGTATGCCAACCGATGACATTCACATCAGCTGCAAATTTCCAATTTCCCATTGTGTAACCGAGACCAACACTCGTTACGGATGGCAATTTTATCGAAGTGGAAAAAGTCGTTGCTGGAAAATAATTTGCAAGCGAAGGTGCCACTACAAAATCTGCTGTCCCATCTTTCACTTTCACACTCACTGTTGAACGGTAGGAAATTCCAATCGACCAATGTTCATTCGCCTTGAAAAATACGCCTGCGTTGAATCCCACACCACTTGCCGCCCCATTCAATGTTGCCTCGCCGTATTTTCCTGTAGAATCCTGAACAGGAATTCCTTTTCTCAATAAAAAATCTCCTGTTGCATAAACGAAACCGACTCCGATTCCAATCCTGTCATTCACTTTCCACGAAACTGTCGGCTGGATAAAAATCGTTTTCAAATCGATTTCACGAATGAGAAATTGTCCTTTCCAATCGTCCGGCCATTCTGCGCGCGAACCGAAAGGCGTGTACACACCCACTCCTGCGCTGAGGTGCGGACATTTTTCGGAATGCCATGAAGCATAAATTTCAAACGGTGTTCCCACATGATGAACCATCGTGGAAGTATAAACTCCCGGTGAAGGTTCGAGATACACCGTTCTTGGAAAAAGCAATGTTGATCCACCGTTGAAGCTCCATTTGTTTTCCAAAAATCCAAGTGCGCCGGGATTGAAAAAAATGGAAGATGCGTCGAGTGCCAATCCTGTTCCGCAATGGCCCATTCCCATTTGTCGCTGTCCCTGTGCATTGACTTGAAATCCGCCGGCGTGGAGAATTGTTATCGAAAATATAACGGGGAAAAATAAAATCAGTCGTTTTGACATTGCTCAAATTTAATGAAAAGAGTCTATTGGACTACAGAATAAGAACAGAATCAACACGCATATTTGCAAATACATTTTGATAAAATCAGCCAATGAAAAAAACAATTTTTTTCTCCTGTTTCATTTCAGTCGTCTCTTTTGTCCATGCACAAAAAACAACTCCCGAATATAAAATCGTAAATCAATTTCATGTGGAAGGCGATGGCGGTTGGGATTATCTTTTGTCGGACGATTCCACCGGACGGCTTTTCATTTCGCATGGAACCGTTACGCAGGTGATCGATGAGTCGGATGGAAAATTATTGGGAACAATCCCGAATACGAACGGTGTTCATGGAATTGCCATTTCGCATGAACTCAACAAGGGATTCATCACTTGCGGAAAAGACACTGCGGTTACGATTTTCGATCTCACCACTTATGCCATCCTTGCAAAAATAAAAACGACGGGACAGAATCCGGATGGAATTCTTTTTGATCCATTTACAAAAAGGATTTTCACTTTCAATGGCAGAAGTTCGAATTCAACCGTTATTGATGCAACAACAAATGCAATAGTCGGAACCATCGACCTCGGTGGAAAACCCGAAGAATCTGTGAGTGACGGCAACGGAAAAATTTATGTGAACATTGAGGATAAAAGTTTGCTTGATGAAATAAACCCGACAACACTGAAAGTGGAACACAGTTGGAAAATCGATCCGGGAAAAGAGGCGAGTGGATTGGCGCTTGACAATGTGAATCACCGTTTGTTCATGGTAACGGAAAATCAGTTGATGGTGGTGATGAATGCGGAGAATGGGAAAATAATCACCTCGCTTCCGATTGGTGAGGGTGTCGATGGCTGTGGTTTTGATCCGGCAACAAAACGTGCGTACTCTTCGAATGGCGATGGAACATTGACTGTTGTGCAGGAAGATTCGGCAGATAAATTTCATGTCTTGACAAATGTTGCCACCCAAAAAGGTGCGCGAACGATTTCCGTCAATAAAAAAACTCATCATATTTATTTACCCACTGCGCAACGCGGAGAAAAACCAGCACCGACAAAGGACGAACCGCATCCACGCGCTCCAGTCGTTCCCGGCACGTTTGTGATTCTGGATGTTGTGGAGCAATAACCATTTCTTTAACGATTTGTGATTCGTCACAATTTGCAGATAGAAATACGAAGTGATTTTTCAAGAAAATAAAAAAGCCGAATCAAATTTCGATTCGGCTTTTTTTATGGATTGATTATTCACTTCTCAGACTGACCAGGCTCACATTTTCAGCGAGTCGCACCGAAGCCTAGTTCTGTTTCGGAGGATCCGTTTTCCCTTTCGCATCATCCGCACTTTTTTTCACTGTCAATTCCTCCATCAATTTCAATCCGAGCAATCCGCTGATTGGTCCGTTTGGAGAATCGTTGCCTCCACCTGCAATCAACACATCTGGAATGATTTTGATTTTGTCTTTGCCGATCGCTTCCGTCACTTTCAACCGTGTGAAATTATCGCCGCCCATTGCAGTAACGGCAAGACGATACGATTCGGCAGATGATTTTCCGATGGCAAGGATTTTCTCCGCTTCCGCATTTCCGGTCACTTCGATTTTTTCAGCTTCGGCATTGGCAAGCGCTTTCACCTTTTCGGCTTCTGCATTCGCCAACACTTTTGTTTTTTCCGCTTCAGCAATGGAAGTCACTTTCACCCTTTCCGCTTCTGCGTTGGCTTGTATTTTAACACCACTTGCTTCACCTTCCGCTTTTTTCACGGCCGCATCCGCCACACGATTCGCAATCAATACACCCTGATCCGCTTTCACGATTTCCTTTTGGATATCGGCAATGGCGGTTTCCTTTTCCAAAGTCTGGCGCGTCATCTCCGCTTTTTTCTGCGTCTCGTAAGTGACATTCTGCTCTTCGGCAATTTTACGGTCAGTCAATGTTTTCATCAGCGACTCCGGCGGATTGATGTCGCCGATCAATGTATCCACTCCGAAAACATTGTATTGCTGCAACACTTCACCGATGTGTTCACGCGCGGATGACTGACGTTCCTTACGCGTAACGAGGAACGCGATCACGTCGGCGTCCTGTGCGGAGTTCCTGAAATAATTTCCGATTGTCGGTTCCAGCACTTGGCTCACGAGGTTGTTCATGTTTCCGAAGCGCGCAATGACTTTCGGCGCTTCGGTGGTTGGAATGTGAATGATCTGTGATACATCAAGGTTAAATGGAAAACCGTCTTTCGAGCGAACAGTGATGGTGGAAAGATTTTTGTCCAGCTGATGCGACTCCGATCTCGCCGTCGCCCAATTCAAGACAAGATTTGTCGTGGGCACAAGTTCCACTTTCATGATGTACGGATTGACAGGATATTTTCCCGGTCCGAACGGTTCCGCCCAAACCCCTTTTTCTCCTTTGCTTACAATATTTCCATGCTTGAATTCCACGCCACTCAAATCATGTCCTTCATTGCCGACAAAAGAAATGACAACACCCACATAGCCGATTGCAATTTCCGTCATCTTCACTTGTTCCACCTGCACAAACCACGGATTGAGATAATACGACCCTGCGAGAATCACCTGTTGTTGCAAACCCTTGTTCCCCTCGTTCTTCAAAAACAAATCCGCATCCTGAAAATTATTGTGTCCGGCAACTTGTCGTCCGGCGATATTTCCTTCCTCAATTGGCTTTCCATCGAGCGAGGTGATGATTCCAACCATATTTTCAGCAATGGAAGTCATGCCGTAGGAAAGCACTTCGAAGAGAAATGTATTGATGCGATAAGTTCCCGCAGTGAGAATTGCAGTTTGTCGTCCTTTTCTTCCACCGTTATTTATGAATGCGGCGGCATCCTGAAAAGAATCGCATTCCACTTTTCGTGCAAGGATCCAACCGGTGTCGAGTGGATTTCCATCTTTCGCAACGAGCAATCCGATTTTACCTTCTGGAATCACGGTGAATGGGGCGAGTTTTATTTCATATTGCCAAATCCATTTCCAGAAATAAATTCCCGGTGCAAGTGTTTGTGCCTGAAAGCCCGCTTCACCTTGTACGGCAATAATCCTTCCGGGAGGAAGTTGTCGGTGTGTTCCGAAGAGAACGAATTTTTTGGTCACCAAACCGATTTTATCTTCGGGGACAATGATGATTCCGAGCAGTCGAAAAATCAATTTGTAAAGAACGAGCAGAAGAATTATTACTCCCACCCACCAATAATGTATCAGGGTTTCTCCCATAGCGGTTGTTTTTGTGACAACGAAATTAGATGAAAGGGAAATCGCCGTTGATTGCAAACGGGGAAATAGTTATAAACTGAAAAACGGGTTTTGAACAAAAAAAGGCAACCGTTTCCGATTGCCTTGTCTTTGCAAAAAATCCGGTTAAATATTTTCTATGCTTTCCACTTTTATGGTTTCATCTTTCCACAAGCCATACACGCGCACTTTTTTCTTGTTGTTGATGATGTTGCCTTTGTTGTCATGGATCTTGAAATCATTTTCGGAATAATTCTCGGGAAGCGGTTCTAGTTTGCAGGCACCATTTCCATAAGCGAGATCAATCGTAATGTTATCTGCAATTCCCGGAACTTTCAAATAAACAAAAGTGTAATCTCCGCCAACCGTCATCGTTGGGATTTCCAAAGAGCCTTCAGCACAAACCATTTTATTATCCAACGAAGCATCCGGTTTTTGCGTGGAAATTCGTGTTGCGCCCAATTGGGAATAATCGATAACGACGGGATCCACTTTTTCAATTTCCTGACAATCGATTGAACAGTAATCAGAACTTACGCTGAGTTTTCCTGTAATCTTCACGCGATCGCCCACACCTATCTTTTCCCCATTTTTCCCAGTGACAACAATATCTTCCGGTTTGTATTTATCGGGCAATGATTTCATCGTATTTTTTCCATCACCGACATTCATGCTGAGAATGAAATTGAAGGGGGCGGAAATTTCATTGGGCCTTTCAATAAAGCTCAACTGTGCATTATTCCCGGTTTGATAGGAAGTTCCCGGCATGGTTACATATCCTTCAATGGAAACCCTTTTATTGTCGTTTGACTTATCCAGCACTTTTGAGAAATCCAATTCTACGGGTGGTCCGAAATTCGCAAGCGAATCGGCTTTATTAATGCTGTCGAGATAATTGCTTGAAATTTTATCGGATGCATTGCTCTTGGATTGACCGTTGTGGCAAGACTGAAGGAAAGCGAGACTGAAAACAAGACTCAAAGGGAAAATATAATTTTTCATGGGTGTTTTTTTGCAAACATAAATTATTGCATAAAGCGATGAAAGAAATTGACAGAATTAAAATTTGGAAATGCCATAAAACAAAATATCCCGCCGTAGCGGGATATTTCGTGGCAAACACATGAAACACATGTATAGAGGAAGAACGGCTTTCGGGAGAAAACTCGCCCTTCAGGAGTACAAATCAATTACGCTTTGTCAGCAACATTGTTTACGTTGATCATTCCAGCATGATGTTTGAACTTTTTTACGGAACGAACATTCGAGCGGCTACTTCCCTGATAAGCATCACAACCACCTTTTTGATGTCCACAGGAAGGAAGAACAACTAAGATCAAACTTGCAATGATCAAGGTCTTCGCGAAGATTCCTTTCCTGGAAACAAACTTGGTGAGTGATAATTTCATACGAAAGTTTTAAAAGTTGCTTTTTGCGTGTTTCTGATAATTAGGGCAAGGATTTCCAAAATTCCACATCATATTTATATAAATTCCACAAAGAAGCATACAACTACCTAATTGTCAGCATGTTAAATTTTTATGGATTTGCTTTGGTCCACCTGATCCGATTAAGTCTTAAATATTTCGACGTAAAAATTATGGAAAATCAATGCAAAGTGCCCTTTTTAGCGGTCAGGGATTTGCATGATATAAAAATATTCGTACTTTAGGATTGGCAAATACATTGTTTCACAAGTAAATTCCAATTCCAGTGCGATTACGCTTTCTCTGGCCTAAAAAGGAAACCCAGCTGAGCGATCAGGAGTTAATTGAGGAATATAAAAAATCTTCAAACTCGTGGTTCGCAGGTGAACTTTTCCGCCGTTACACAAAGTTGATCACTGCAGTAGCTTACAACTACCTGCAGAACAACGTGGATACAGAAGACGCTGTTATGGAAGTCTTTGAAATTATCCTCCGCGATCTGCAGCATCATGAAGTGAACAATTTTAAAACATGGGTGTATTCAGTTACCAAACACCTTTGTTTGAAAAAAC
>CAYMZV010000004.1:0-41846 GCA_964394965.1 uncultured Chryseobacterium sp. | reverse complement strand
CCACAAGGGATTTTCAAAATCCTTATACGTTCTCGATTGTGGAGGCAAGCCATGCGCAACGGCAAGTTTTGTAATCAGGCCAACCGCAACGAGGGGAATCATGTAGAGGATTATTTTTTTCCAATTGTCCGTTGTAAAAAACCAGAGGGCGAGAGGAATCAAGAAATAAAAAGTGAGCGCTGTTGTTTTTGACAATTCTGCCGCCAAAAAGGAAAGCGGATACAAAACCAGAAAATAAAACCTGTTTGTTTCCCTGTATTTCCACAACAGGTGAATTGCAGACAATGTGAAAAGCATTGCCAACAATTCATCGCGGCATTTGATGTTGTCGACAATCTCGGTATGAAGCGGATGGACCAAAAATAAAAGCGAAACAAAAAAGCAAAACCAATCGCCCTGTGTCACAAACCATTTCCGCAACAGGTTGAAAAGAAGAACGAGCGTGAGCGCATAGAGCAACAGGTTGATGAAATGGCTGACATGCGGCTGCTCACCGAAAATCTGGATTTCAATGGCGAACGAAGCCAATGCAATTGGACGGTAGGAATATCCCGAACCATCGGAGTTGTAAAATGTGCGCGACTTGAAAATTTCCGGAAGCGCTTTTGTTCCTTGGTGCGTAAGTTTATTTCCCCCGTCCTTGAAATTCGTATAAAACTCATCGTCCAGCGCAAACTCATTGTAGATTCCATTTCCGAAAACAACAAAACAAATCAGGAAAAGCCCAACGGAAAAAGAATTTCGTTTATAGAAGGCTGCGGTAAAAAACCCGGGACTTGAAAAAAGCCAACGGAAAAGGAAAAAGGAATTGGAGGAAGCCGGCGTTTTCGCTTTCGTTGGAACCTTGGTTTTTGCGACAGGCTTTGCGACGACCTTTTGTTTTTTTGCCATAATACAAGAGCCTCGAAAGTACGAAGTCTGTGTGTGTTGCGGAAAGGGTTTAAATCATTATTTTTGTTATTAACTGAAATACCGGAAAAACCATGAAAAAAAAGCTACTTAATTTTTCCGCGTTCATTGTTGCATTGCTTGGCCTTTCTGTTTCTGCAAATGCACAATGTCCCAACACAAACACTTTGGTGGCTGGAGACCTCACTCCTCCGGGAGTATTGTTATCCACGACACAGAATTACAATACAGGCGAATATGTTCTCGCCAATGTCATTGCCGGAGCCAACTATACCATCACCACTTGTGGCAATCCGGCTTTCGACAGTCAGCTTACCGTTTATGACAATGCAACGGGAAATCTTATTGCTTACGATGACGATGATTTTTCGTGTGCGTCCTATCCTTTGCTGTCGACTGTAAATTTCACGCCGTCATTTTGTGGACAGGTTCGTGTATTGATCAATGAATTCTATTGTTTCAATTCCTTTTCGCCATTGGATGTTACCATGACCGAGAATTCGGGAGGAACGAATTTGCCAACGCTTACATCCGCTCCCGACGAACAGGCCTGCAATGGATCAACAACAAATATCGGAATCGCAAACAACGGTTCGGGAGGAACAACTCCATACGCTTATCAATGGAGCCCTGCAACTAATCTTTCCAGCACAACATCGTCTTTGACAACGGCAACAGTAACCGCAACACAGAATTACACCTTGACATTGACCGATGCAAACGGATGCACCGCGTATGATACGGTTATGGTGAGTTTACTTCCTCCACCGGTGGTTGCACTCGGAAACGATACCGCCATTTGCGGAGGATCACTTGTGCTTGATGCCGGAAACCCCGGATGCTCTTATCTGTGGAGTACCGGAGCGGGAACACAAACCATAACCGTAAACACAGGAGGAACCTATTCTGTTGCCGTTCTAACGCCCGCAGGTTGTATCGGATCGGATGCAATAAATATTATTGTTCACACACCGCCGACAGTTTCATTGGGGAACGATACAACCGCATGCAGCAATTCCGTTACGCTCAATGCGGGATCCGGCTTTTCATCCTACAACTGGTCAACCGGCTCGACAGTACAAACAACAAATGTTACAACGTCGTCAACAGTTTCAGTTCTGGTTTCCGATGCCAATGGATGTTCTGCATCAGACACTGTCAATGTAACGCTCAGTCCGGCCCCAGTGGTTGCCCTCGGTTCCGATACAACACGATGCGGAGGAACAGTAACGCTTGATGCGGGAAATCCCGGATCACTTTATTTCTGGTCGAACTCCACCTCTGCACAAACGACAACGGTCAGTGCAACGGGAACCTATTCCGTTCTTGTCATTACACCACAGGGATGTTCCAGTTCCGATACGATAAATGTTACCATCAACAACCAACCTGTTGTGAATCTCGGTCCCGATACATCGGTTTGTACAGGAACGGTTACGCTTGATGCCGGAAATCCCGGAAGCTCCTATTTATGGAACACAAGCGCATTGACGCAAACAATTTCCGTTGGCGGAGGAACATACAATGTTACCGTTACCGATCCAAGCGGATGCAGCGACCGGGACACTATCGTTGTTGCCACGAATGTCCCACCGAATGTTTCTGCGGGACCGGACCAAACAATTTGTGTTGGACAAAATGCAACTCTCTCCGCTTCTGGAGCTGTGAATTATCAATGGAGCACGGGCGCAACCACGGCATCGATTGTTGTTTCGCCGACCATTGGAACAACGTATTATGTAACGGGAACCGATGCGAACGGATGTTCCGCTTCCGATGTTGTTGTGGTGAATATTTTACCAAACTCCAATGCACAATTCACGGATGTTGTTGTAGGCGCCACTGCAGTATTCACGAATCAATCCTCGAATGCGGTTTCCTATTCATGGGATTTCGGCGATGCGAGCGGAACAAACAACACAGCGAATCCAAGTCACACCTACGCAGCAAATGGAACGTACACGGTTACACTTACAGTTACGGGACCGTGCGGAACAGACGTGTACACGCAAGTGGTTGTAATCACACAGGTTGGTTTGCAGGATTATGATCTTGCATCAACGCTCAGTCTTTTCCCGAATCCGAATGATGGAACATTTACCCTTTCGTTTGATTTCGCAAAAGCAAAAGATGTAACGGTTGAAGTGCTTGATGTAACCGGAAGGGTTGTTTATTCCGACATTGAAAAACAGGTGTTGGGTTACAACAAACAAATCGGATTGGAAAATGCCGGATCGGGAATGTATCTGATTCGCATCATGACGACAGAAGGAATTGTAACGGAGAAGATGGTGATCCAACGATAAGAAAATAATTTACCAGAGGAAAAGTCCCGATTTCGTCGGGACTTTTCTTTTTTTGTTTCAACCCCCATTCAATATTCCGTTAACTGCAATTGTTTTCGTGTCAATCTTGATCTAGAGAAAACAATGTTTATTTGCATCATGTCAGTGCCTATCAACAAGAGAACAATGTTTGTTTTCATCGTTACACTTTTGATTGGCACAGGACCAAGGCAGTACAACATTTCCAATAAAAAAGGCCGCTCCGTTTTCTGAAGCGACCTTTCCGGTATTTCAATGTTCCTTTCGACAGGAGAAGGATTTCGGCGAGGTGAAATTATTTTCCCGGAGCTGGAACCAATTTACACGTTCCGATATCCGCAGCAGTTGCGGCTTTCAAATCCTTATTCGTATCCATTTGCTTTTTGACATCCGCATTTGATGCATTTGTCGGATCGAGGTCAAGGGCAAATTGGAAATATCCTTTTGCGCAGGGGAAATCTTTCTTTACCATGTGATATCCTGCAAGAAAAATCGCAGCGCCAACGAGGTCTTTTTTGTTTTTATCCTTGTCGGCAATGGCAAGATCAAAATAATGCTCATAAAAAACCCGTGCGCTGTCCGATTTATATTCGGGATCGAGAAGGGCATTTGTTTTTCCGCGATACAACCAGCCGATCGGATTTTTCGGATCGAGCTGAATTACTTTTTTGAAAGCGCTGTCGGCTTTGGTAAAATCCTTTTGGATGTATAATGCACGGCCATACGCGTTCCAATCGGAAATATTAGCGTGTGCAGGATCGAGATCGATTTTCTTTTTGTAATACGTTGCGGCCATGTCGTATTTTTTCATTTTGTAATACGAAGTCGCAACATCGAAATAAATGTCATGACGCGAAGTATCCATTTTCATTGCCGTATTGTAATCGGTAATCGCCAATGAATCCTGTCCGGCTTTCGATTCCGCCCTTCCGCGATAGACATAATCGTCGGCAAGTATCGCAGGTTTTCCATAGATTTTCTGTTTCGCAAAAAGCTTGTTGAACGATTGGATGGACATCGCAGGATCGGGAACTTTCTTATCATAATAACATCTTCCAAGAATGCGGTAGATGATGATGTTGGCGCTGTCTTTTGAAAGTGCAATATTTCCCTGTGTAATCGCATCGTCATACGCCCCTTTTTCGTAAAGGAAAATGGTTTGGCGGTAACGCGCTTCCGGATCGTCATTCAGGCGAAGGTAATTCGCAGAACAGAAAGCGGCGGAATCGAATTTTCCGATTTGATATTCCGCTTCACCTTTCATACGCCAGGCAGGAGCAAAAGTGGAATCCGTTTTCAAGGCAACATTGAAATATCCGATTGCAGACGGCATGTTTTTTCCATTTGCATAAATCGTTCCGATACGCACATTCGCCTTGCAGGAATGCGGATCAAGTCTCGACGCTTGAAGAAAGCAGGTAATTGCCGGAGTGCCATTCACGGGATCCTTTTTGTAAAGCACATCACCGCGAATCAAAAACACATTCGCGTTTTTCGGATCCAATTTCTCCGCCTGATTCGTCATGTTCACGGCATCATCAAAATTCGGAGTGGGCGACATGATTTCCGTTTCCGCAATTGCCAGATCAATTTGTGTCTGACGTTTCGCATCCATGTTCATGTCTTTTTTTCCAGCCTGTGTTTGTACCAATGCTTTTGCCTGTGCAATTTCTTTTTCTCCACCGGCAGCATTTCCCGTTGCAAACAGGTAACGCGCCATGCCCACATGTGTGAGAGGATCCATCGGATTGATATCAACCCCTTTTTGAAACAGGGCTTTTGCGGAATCGGCGTCTCCCGTTTTCAACATCAGGTCGCCGAAGTAAAAAAAGTTGTCTCCGTTGGTTGGCTCTTTGGTGATCAACTGACGAAATTCCGTTTTCGCTTTTTCGTATTGTTCATTGTCGGTCAGACGAATTGCGTCTGGAAGTGTTTGTGCCGATGCGCCCGCGCAAATCAGGCAAGCAAAAAATGCGGTGGCGAGTTTTAGGTGCGTTTTCATAACTGCAAAAATAGGTATCTCTTTCTCAGTGGACGTTAATTTCTACTTGTCTTTCTGCCGGTTTTGCCGGAGCGAGTCCCGCGCGCTGAACAATCAGTTGTCCGCGTTCCCCCAATGAAAAGGTTGCAAAGCCTGTGCCAAGCCCCGAACGCCGTCCGATTTTCACAATCCAGACGCCTCTCGAAAAAGGGTAGGAACCAACAACAATGGCACTTTGATCGGGATGAACACATGAAGAGGAATCCTTTCCGATTCTGGACAAGACGACCTTTTCTTTTCGTGCCATATCGTCTTCACTGTACCTGTCGCCAATCCAGTTGAGCCCGACAACGCCAATTGCATTGGGACGTGTGTTGACATAAGCGACCACCGAATCATTTGATTTTACGGCGAAACAGTTTTTCCCGGGAGCTTTTCCATTCAACAAAGTATCGGAGAGGTAACGGAGGTTGGATGATGTTCCATTGTCAAAAACAACCTCGATTTTTCCAAGCTTGGAACCGGGGCGAAGCTGACTCCACAAGGAGTCTTCACCGGAAATTATTTTTTTCATTTGTGCAACGGTAAATGAGCTGTCAGGATTGCTTTTGTTCACAAGAATCACCACAGCGTCCGACGCGATTTTAATATGCTCTATTCCGAATTTTTTTGCCTCAAACCAACTCATCTCCGTCTTGGTCAATGGCCGTGTCATGATGGCAAGTTCGGAAGAGTCGGAATACAATTCCTGCATGACATTGGCTTCCGTGTTGTAGGATTGAACAAGAAAAGCATCGGGATAGGAATATTCGAAAGCGTCAACCAATTGATCGGCAAGCGGGCGGATATTTTCATCAATCGACAACCGGATTTTCCCCGTTGTTGGTGTGTCGATTTCCTTTTGAGGGGAATTTTCGGCGCACGAAGAAAACAGCAAAACAAAAACAGCGGCGGAAAAAAAAGGAAAATCAATCTTCATGTTCTTCGTTCATGCGTTTGTATTTCAACCACACGGTGATGCAACGGAAGACAGCCCAGCCCGATAAAATCAATCCGATATAATAGCGGTTCGGTTTTGGGAAATTCTCAATGCGAACATCCGTGAAAATAAAAAGATAACCCAGACCAAGGAAAATGAATGCCATCGACAATGAAAGCGCGAGGGCAATTTTTCCGGGACCCGGGTTATCCAGATTCAAGTTGAAAATATTATTGCAAAGTGAATCGAACAGGTTGTGTCATCTGAACACGCACTGTGCGACCGTTCATTTGACCGGCGGACCAATGCGGCATGGCCGAAATGACACGAATGGCTTCTTTGGTAAGGCCTGGTGCACCATTCACTTCTTTGGCCGGTTTTACGTCTGTAATTGTTCCGTCTTTTTCAACCACAAAAGAAATGTAAACGGTTCCCTGCTTGTTGTTTTCCTTTTCGATTTCCGGATACTTGATGTTTTTCTGGAGATAAGACAGAAACGCTCCATCAGGTCCCGGGAAAGTTGGCATCACTTCGGCAAAGGTAAAAGCCTCGTCTGTTTTTGTATCGACAGCTTGGTCAACGGTTGGTGTGATTACCGCAGGCGCATCTTCATCGGTTCCATCCTGTGTTTTCACACCGACTTTTACCGTATCCGTTTGTTGTGGCGGATCTTTCACTTCCTCCTCGGTAATTTTCGGAGTGGTGAATTGGATCATTTTCACCATTGGCGGCGGTGGCGGTGGCGGCGGTGGTGGTGGCGGCGCATCTTTGTTAACCGGTGGCGGATCTTTCAAAACCACTTCGGTAATTTTTTCTTTTTTCACTGCAACTTCAGGACCTCCACGCGAAATGATAATTCCGACAGAAGTGAAAAGAAGAAAAAGAATGGCGATGCCGCCGGAAATCAATACGGCACGTGCATATCTCATTCGGAGAACATAAGCTCCATAGGCGCGATTACGGTTTTCAAAAACCATTTCGCTGCGTTCATATTCATTGCTCCAGTTTGCCATTTTGGTTAGGGATTAGGAGTTATGGGTGAGGTGTTGTTGCAGCATCGGGATCAGGAAGATCCAGTTCGGGATAATGAACTCCCGTTTTGCCCGACAATGCGGTAAGTTCAACACGCGTGATGGATGTAAGCGCATATTGCTCCACATCACAGATTTTCAATTCATCAATCGTATTGATCACGTCGTTGTATTTTGCATCTCCGCCCCATTTTACGATAAAGAAAGGGGCGTCTTTCACGTGGCGTTTTCCTATTGCCAATTTCTCCGATTTGAAAGCGCTATCGGTAAGTGCGCCTTTTTTGTATTGGATACGGAGCTGTTTCATTTCAGCAATGATTGACGCGTTGCGATCCATCACATAAGCGCGCAATCCTTTTTTTGGATCAAGCGTTGTTGTCTGAAGGGTTGTAGATGCGTCGAGCATTCCTTCATAGTAATATATTTTTCCCTCCTTGTTTCCATCGAGAAGAATTGTGACGGCAAGATTTTTATTGAGCTTCGTTTGTTGTGCGGTGTCTTTCACATCCTTCGGCATACGAATCTCCATTGTTTTCGACTTGTTGAGATTCGATGTGAGGACGAAAAATGTGAGCAACAGGAAAGCCAAGTCAACCATCGGCGTCATGTCGACACGCGGATTGCCACCTTTTTTCCGGCCCTTTTTGTGGTGCTTGCCACCACTGTCACCGCCACCTTGAATTTCTGCCATTGTATTATTTCTTTATCGCGTTTTTAAAATTCTCTTTTATTTTACCGGAACCTGATTTTTTTCAAGTTCTTTTTCCGCATCACTGACGGAAACAATTGCATATTTATTGATATGCGTTCTGTTCAGGTCGTCAATTGCAGTTACTACCGATTGATAATCCGTTTCATTGTCCCATTTTAAAATTACAAACGGAACCGAGCGATTTCCCAAGTATTCGGCTCGTTTTTTATTCCAGTTTGCATCATTTAACAAGCCCAGGTTATGTTGGCGATCAACAATTTCAACCTGTTCGAAAACGGACTCATTTGCATTTTTAAGAACGTCCAACAACTCCTGATTTCCCTTGCCTGCAACATTAAGATGCATCGACGGCTTGAATTCACCACGGTACCAGAAAATATTTTCCGGATTTTTCCCGAGAAGGATGGTGAGGCCGTTATTTACAAGGGTGTTCGGCTGAACGTCTTTGGGAAATTTTGTGGTGATGGCGTTTTGCTTTGACAATTCGGACGTCAAGACAAAAAAGGTCAACAGCAAAAAAGCCAAATCGACAAGAGGCGTCATGTCGACACGCACGGGAAGGTGCGAGCGGCGACGGCCTTTGCGATGGGATTGTTGTTGTTGGATATCAGCCATTTTTCGATCGTACTATTTTTTCGCTGAAGCTGCAGGTGCTGCATTCGGATCCCCTTCGAGAGCCGTAATCAGGTTGAATTGGTACACATCCTGCTTTTTGAAAAGCGCAATGACAGCATCAATTTTTTTGTATGCCGCTTTTCCATCGGCCTTGATGGCGATACGGAGTTCGGTCGTTGGTTTTCCTTCGTCCTGTTGTTCCTTGCGGAATTTGAATTCTTCCACACGGCCGAAATTGATCCAGAAAGAAAGTTGGTCTTTGCCGCCAACCGTATCTATCGGAATTCCTGGACTCGCTTTATTGAAGGCGTCGCGTTTATTCTGATCATCATCGATGAACTCTGGAAGCTGGGCGAAGTTGCAACCGAAAGACTGCATCGCACCGAACTTATTCACTTGCTCATCCGTGAATTTCACTTCAGGGAATTTATTCATCATGCGACGAAGCATATTCATGCGCACGTCTTTTCCTTCGATATTGAAAAACACGCGGCCTGCAGTATCAATGGTGATCAGCAAGGTGTTTTTCGGAAGGATAACGTCGGAAATCGAACTTGGGGTATCTACCAAAACGGGCTCGGGAGAACGCATGGTGGCCGTAAGCATGAAAAAGGTCACCAGCAGAAACGCGAGATCCACCATTGGCGTCATATCCAAAGAAGGATTTGAACGTGGGATTTTTATTTTTGGCATTGAACGAGATTTTTTATTTCAATCATTCCATAAACGATCACGGGAAAACAACTGTACAATCAGTGTTTTTTCGCTGAGAAAGTTTGCAGGATGCTGAAGTTCGCTTCGTCAATTCCATAGGTGATACGATCGATCTGTGAAGTGAAAATGTTATAAACAATAATCGCGATACAGGAACCCGTGATACCGAATGCAGTATTGATGAGCGCTTCGGAAATACCGGTAGCGAGAGCGTTTGCATCAGGCGCACCGGAATTTGCAAGTGCGGAGAAGGAACGGATCATACCCAATACGGTTCCGATCAAACCGACGAGAGTTGCAATTGAAGCGCAGGTGGAAAGGATAACGAGATTTTTAGAGAGCATTGGGAGCTCGAGGGAAGTCGACTCTTCAAGATCTTTTTGAATCGCCGCCATTTTTTGTTCTTTGTCGAGACCGGAATCATTCGACACGATGCGGTATTTTTCAAGACCCGTACGAACGATGTTTCCGATGGATCCTTTTTGTTGGTCACATGCAGCCATCGCTTCATCGATGCGTTCCGCTTCAATGAGTTCACGGATGTTGCGAACGAAATTGGAAACGTTTCCGCTTCCGCGTGCGCGTGTAATGGTAATCAAGCGCTCAATGGTGAAAGTGATAACCACGAGATTGATGCACATGAGGATCGGAACGATAAATCCGCCCTTGTAAATTGTACCGAAAACATTCACAGGATGACCTTTAATGGCATCGTTGTTTTCAAAATTGGCTGAGGCGCCCATCACTTTGGAGAATACGATGTAGGAAATGATGTATTCAACGATGATAATTGCAACCGTAAAGTAGGCCTGAACATTCGAGGTCTTCTTGCTGCTCATAGTAATTGTGTTAGTTGGTTTGTATTGGTTAGACGTGAATTGCGTTTTTCCGTGGCTTGTGCATTTTTTCCAAAATAACCGAAAAGGATTATCCAGCTATCATTTTAAAAAACACCCATTTGCTCAAGGGGTTCAAACTTACAAAAACAGTTTTAATCCTGAAACCCTTTTCGAGGGATGAAATGGATTGGAAAACCACTGCTTATAACGCAAAGGAATACAAATATTGCCCCTGAAATGAAGGCTTTTGGCAAGTGGTGCGCCTGAGAGGGAAAATGGACAGATTCGAGGGATTAATTGGCGGGAGAAAAAAATCGGCTCGAGAGTGGCAATTGGGAAAATCGGGTCAATTCGGGAAAGGGAATTTAACAAAATAATAATCTATTTGCCCCTTTTTCCCCTGCGCCAAGCCTGCATAACGGGAATCAGCGTAATGACAATGAGAAAAATCACAATCCATTTGACATTGTCCTCCACCCATTTTATTCTTCCAAGATAATATCCGCACAAAGCCATCGAAGCAATCCACGCTGTTGCCCCGGCGATATTATAAAACATGAATTTTTTGAAATCGACTTTTATCACACCCGCAAGAATCGGTGCGAAAGTCCTGATGATGGGCAAAAACCTTCCCAGGATCAACGCCTTTCCTCCGTGACGGGAATAAAATTCATTGGTGGTTTCGAGATAACGCTTTTTGAAAATGAAGGAATCGTTTCGCTTGAACAAAGCCGATCCCATTCGTTTTCCAAACCAATAACCAAAAACATTTCCAAGGACGGCCGAGAAAATGAGCAATAGAATCAGGACCGGAATTGTTGTGTGAATGAGTTCGGGTTGAGTTGAACAGAACATGCCGGAAATGAAAATCAACGCATCGCCAGGGAGAAAAAAACCCACCAGCAATCCCGTTTCCGCAAACACGACAAACAACAGCAGCGCCAATCCCCCGTATTGAATGATGGATTCGGGATCGGTGAGTTGTTTCAGGAAATGAAAAAAAGCCACAGGGAAATCTTGAATTCTAGGTTCTGGAAGTTGAATTGTGACAAAGGAAAAAATTCACCGCGGATAAACACAGAATCCAGATAAAAACCGGACGGATTTCCAAAAAAATCAGTGCGCAAACGCAATCTGCGTTACACCATTTGGCAATGGGGCGTAAGTTCCGATATTGAGAATCAGGTCGGGAAGAAGGCCGAGCACCAAGATGATAACCGCGGTTACGAATAGCAAGGCCTGATGCTGTCCATTCGCCGGAATGGCAATGTCGTTGTCGCTTTCCTTGAAAAACATCGCGATGATGATCCTGAAATAATAATACACACCCACCAACGAGGAAAGGATGCCGATCACCACCAACCAATAATGTCCGGTTTGCAAAGCGGCGTTGAAAACATAATATTTTCCGAAAAACCCTGCTGTCGGCGGAATTCCTGCGAGCGAAAAAAGCGCAATCGTCAACGCAACGGCAAGCAACGGATTTTTCTTTCCGAGTCCGTTGAAACTTTCAATCTTGTCATTTCCCACTTTTTCCATGATGTTCAACAGAACCGTAAATGCTGCAATGGATGCCACCGAATAAGCCGCGACATAATAAATGATTGCCTTTGCGGAAAAAGAGCAATGTGTTGCGGACAATTCCGGATCAATGCGATAGAAAGCAACAACAGCGAGCAATAAAAATCCTGCGTGTGAAATGCTGGAATAGGCAAGCATCCGTTTCACATTGTTCTGAACCGAAGCGGTGACATTTCCGATTACAAAAGTCAATCCCGTGCAAACCGCAATGATCGGGCCCCAGAAAGAATCGGCGTCTGCAAAAACGGAAGAGAGAAACAATCGCATGATGGCAACAACCGCAGCTGTTTTCACAATGGTTGACATGAATGCCGTGATGACAGTCGGTGATCCTTCGTAAACATCGGGCGCCCAAAAGTGAAACGGCACAGCGGAAATCTTGAAAAGCAATCCAACCAGCATCATCAGAATCCCTGCGTAGAAAAATCCGGGAATGTTTCCTGCGTTGTTGCGGATGAAAGAACCGATCGTCACCAAATCGAAAGAGCCGCTCGCTCCGTAAACCAATGCGATTCCGAAAAGCAAAAATCCGGAAGCGAAAGATCCCATCAGGAAATATTTGAACGCCGCTTCATTCGAACTCAAATCGTCTTTTCTGCTTCCCGCCAAAACATACAGCGGAATGGAAAGGATTTCAATGCCGAGGAAAAGCATCGTCATGTTCGCATAACAGCAAAGGATGATTGCACCCACCAGCGCAAATAAAATCAACGAGTAATGGTCTGTCTTGCTCGTTTCATTGTTGAAAAAACCTTTCGACATGACAAACCACAGGAATGCTGTTGACAAAATGATGATGGAAAGCAAAATGGAAGAATCGCCGAATTGAAGCATGGAGGAAAAAGTATGCATCGGTCCCATTTCGGCAGCGGAAGGAATGTGATGATTGCCGTCCACCATTCCATTCAGGTAGGGAGTCAGATTTCCATCATCGAACCACCAATAGGAAGCGGCGATTCCGATGGCACCGAGAATTCCAATCAGGATAATCGGATACAGGTATTTTTTAAAACGGAACAACTCTGCAAGGAGCGCCACTATACCAAGTCCGGAAAGAAAAAGAATGACTTTCATGACGGGAACGAATTACTGATTTTTCGAATATGCGAATTACGGATCATGAACGAATTTTATTGTGGCTGCGCCGTTACCAAATGACTTACCAATTGTTTGACATCGTTTTGTACAATCGACAAAATCGGTTTCGGATAAACACCGAAGAAAATCACTGCGGCACAAACAATGACGAGCACTGCCATTTCATTTTTCTCAAGTGAAGCGAATGTTGACGTAATGCTTTTTGTTTCTCCCAGCATGATCGACTGAAAACTGCGCAACATGTAAACCGCTCCGAGAATGATGGTGAGTCCGGCAAAAGCTGCGACGATGCCGCTGTATTGATACAAGCCATTGATCAATAAAAATTCCCCCACAAATCCATTCGTCAACGGAAGCGCAACCGATCCGAGCATCACAATCATGAACATCGTCGTGAATTGCGGTGCAACATTCCGGATTCCTCCGAGCTTGTCCATTTCTGTTGTGCCCGTGCGGGAAAAAATAATATCCGAGATCAGGAAAAGTCCGACAACGTTTACACCGTGACTGAACATCTGCGCAATCGCGCCGGAAATTCCTTCCACGTTTCCAACCGTTGGAGAAAATGCCATGATGCCCGCCGAAATCAATCCGACGTGTGCGATGGAAGAATACGCGATCAGTCGCTTGAAATCCTTTTGCGCAATCGCCATGCACGAAGCATAAACAATGCTGATCACGGAAAGCGTTACCGCTGTCGGTCCCCAATTGGCGAGTGCGAGCGGTGTCATCGGAAGCAACCAACGGATCAATCCGTACGTTCCCATTTTCAACATGATTCCTGAAAGCAGCATCGTGCCTTGCGTCGGCGCGTTTACATACGTATCGGGCTGCCAGGTGTGGAAAGGGAAGATCGGCATCTTGATGGCGAAAGCGAGAAACATCCCCCAGAAAACAAAAGCCTGTTCGGTTGCATCCAGCTTGTGTGCGCCGGCATCCATCAATGCGTTAAGACTGAAGGTGTGAATGTTGGTTTCACCGAGCGATGTGTTGAGGTACAAATAAATCAACGCGGCAAGCATGAATAAACTTCCCGACAATGTGTAGATGAAAAACTTGAAAGTGATTCTTCCGCGATTTTCCCCGCCCCACATCAGGCAGATGAAATAAATCGGGATGAGCGCCAATTCCCAGAAGATGTAGAATAAAAATCCATCACGTGCAACGAACACGCCCGTGAGCGCCATTTGCATGAACAGGACCAGTGCGTAGAAAAGAGACGGGTTTTCGAATTTTTTATTGAAGCCGCTGAGAATGATCAACGGAACAAGGAACGACGTCAACAAAACAAGCACCATGCTTATTCCATCCAATGCAACATTGAAATCAACGCCCATGGAGGAAATCCACGGAACATCCAACACCAATCTTTGGTCGGCGGGATTTTTGTGCAGGAAATAATAGGCGACAACACAGAGTGCGAATTGAATGAGCGATGCGGTGAATGCAATCCGTTTCGATCCGTCCCCTTTTGTAAAAAGAAGCAGCAATGCAAAAACGAGAGGCAATCCGATGAGTGAAGCTGTGATCATAATTTATTCAGCCGATATTTTTTCAAAACAGTTTTACCAATAGCATGATGATGATCGCGATGGTCATGGCGAACATGTAGAAGCCGATGTTTCCGGATTGTGCATAACGGATTACACCACCCGTCCATTTCACCGCGCTGCCGATTCCATTTACAAATCCGTCCACCACACGCAACTCGAAAAATTTATACAGCATGCCTGAAATCCAATCGAGCGGTTTGCGGATAATCGCATTGTAAATTTCGTCCACATAATATTTGTGATAAACGACACGCTGGTATTTCGACATGTCCTTTTCGTTTTCCGTTGGCAGGACATTGTTTTTCCTGTACAGCATGTAGGCAAAATAAATTGCAGCACAGGCGGCTAGAACGGCAATGATCATCAATCGCGCCTCTTCCGAACCGAATGAAGTGGCATCGTCATTCCAATTGGCGGCGAGTTCCGCAACACTGAAAGACGGTCGGAGAAAAGCATGAAGCAAATGATAATTCCCATTCGGAATTCCGACCAACCCGCCAACAACAGAAAGTACGGCAAGCACCACGAGCGGAATTGTCATGCTCTTCGGTGATTCATGCAAATGATGTTGCTGTTCGTGGGTGCCGCGGAATTTTCCGTGGAAAGTGAGGAAGTACAAACGGAACATGTAAAATGCGGTGAGCATCGATCCGACAACCCCGAGCAACCAATAAATCTTGTTGTGTTCGTAAACGTGCGCGAGGATTTCATCTTTCGAGAAAAATCCGGCGAAAGGGGGAATTCCGGAAATGGCGAGTGTGGCAATCAAGAAAGTCAAATGCGTAATCGGCAAATATTTTTTCAGTCCACCCATTCTGCGAATATCCTGTTCGCCGCTCATGGCATGAATGACACTTCCTGCGCAGAGGAACAGACACGCCTTGAAAAATGCGTGTGTCATGACGTGAAAAACACCTCCTGTGAATGCGCCGACTCCGAGACCGAGAAACATGTACCCGAGTTGACTGACGGTGGAATAGGCGAGCACTTTTTTAATGTCGTTCTGGAATAATCCGATTGTTGCCGCAAACAACAATGTGAGCAATCCGATTACCGCAACCAATTCGCTTGCAGCGGGAGCGTTCACAAAAATTACGGACGAGCGCGCGATCATGTACACACCCGCAGTGACCATCGTGGCTGCGTGAATGAGAGCGGACACGGGTGTTGGACCCGCCATCGCATCGGGCAACCAGGTGTACAGTGGAATCTGTGCGCTTTTTCCGCACGCACCGATGAACAATAATATTCCGATGAGATTGAGAACGCCCAAGTCGCCGGCCTTGCTGTGCACGTGTGAAAACACCTTGTCAAAACTCAAACTGTGACAGGTGGTATAAATCAAGATCATTCCCAATAAAAATCCGAGATCACCGATCCTGTTTACGATGAAAGCTTTTTTCGCAGCGTTGTTGTACTCCGTATTCTTGAACCAAAATCCGATCAGCAAATACGAACACAACCCAACTCCTTCCCAACCGACAAACATCACGATGTAATTGCTTCCCATGACGAGCAGCAGCATGAAGAACACGAAGAGATTCAGGTAAGCGAAGAATCGATCGTACTTTTCATCTTCGTGCATGTAGCCGGTTGAATACACATGAATGAGAAATCCGATACCGGTAATGATGAGCATGAACAGAACGGAAAGCGGATCAATCGTGAATGAAAAATCCACTTGGAGTTTTCCTGTGTTGATCCAATCGGTCAAACGAACGACCTGTGACGTTCCGTGCAATTGAAAAAATATTCCAAGCGAAATTGCGAATGCAGCCAGCACACTGCCACAACCGACAAGTCCGACCAGATTTTTCGAAAGTTTTTTCCCGCCGAATCCGATGATCAGGAATCCGATCAGCGGCAGAAGGGGAATTAACCAGGCGAGTTGAATCATATTTTAATTTCTGAAAATATTTTTTACCATTTTAACCTGTTCAGGAAATCGATATCCGTTGTTTTCGAATTCCTGTAAATCATCATCAGTATCGCAAGTCCGACAGCCACTTCCGCTGCGGCAACCGCCATAATGAAAAACACGAACACCTGTGCATTCGGATCGCTGTGCTGCGCGGAAAAGGCAACGAGCAAAAGGTTCACGGCATTCAACATCAATTCGATGCACATGAGAATGATGATGGCATTGCGACGGAACAGGACACCGAGAACGCCCATGCCGAAAAGGATCGCACTCAGCGTGACGTACCAGTTTAACGGAATGATCTGTATTGCTGACATTTTTTATTTTCTGATCAATGAATATTTTTTTTCGCGAGCATTACCGCACCGACCATTGCGGCGAGGAACAAAACGGATGAAAGCTCGAAGGGAACCAAAAAATCGTTGAACAAAACGGTACCGAGACGGCTGGTCAATCCGATGTTCACGTCATTCGGTTTGTGCAATGCAATCTGATCCGCACCTTTCAATGCCCCCACCAAAGTCACCATCATGATTCCACCTGCAATGACGGCTGCGATTTGAATCCATGCCGGTTTGTGCGGTTCGGTTTCCTTGTTGAGGTTCAGCATCATGATGACGAACAGGAACAAAACCATGATCGCCCCTGCGTATACGATGATGTGCACCACTGCTAGAAATTGCGCGTTCAATAAAATGTAATGTCCGGCAATGGCGAAGAATGTGATGATGAGATAAAGCACAGAGTAAACCGGATTCTTGCTGAAGATCATCAGGATACCACCGAGAATGGCGATGAACGACAAAACACCGAAACAAATTTGAGTTATTGTAATGTGCATATTCTGAATGCGAAAAATTTAATGCGATTTTTTCTGTTGAATGGATTTATTCGGATCCCAAAGTTTGTTGTGTGCATATTCGGGATGCTTCTTGAATTCGGCAACTTCTTTTGTCTGGCGTTTCGAAACATCAATTCGTTTCGACGGCTCAACACCTTCCACCAATTTGTCTTTTCCATAAACGAAATCATTCCGTTCAAAATCGGAAGGGACAATTCGGTCGGTGAGGAAAATGGATTCTTTCGGACAAGCCTCTTCACACAATCCGCAGAAGATGCAGCGCAACATGTTTATTTCATAAACGGCAGCGTATTTTTCTTCGCGGTATAAATGCTCCTCGCCTTTTTTCCGTTCCGCCGCCACCATTGTGATCGCTTCCGCCGGACAGGCAACAGCACAAAGTCCGCAAGCGGTGCAGCGTTCCGCACCGATTTCATCGCGTTTCAAAACATGCTGTCCACGATACACTTCTGCGATCGGACGTTTCTGTTCGGGGTAATTGATGGTGGCCTTCTTCTTGAAAAAATGCGACATGGTGATGCGCATGCCTGCGAGAATGGCGGGCAAATACATTCTTTCCATGAAGGTCATTTCCTTCTTTGAAACTACTTTCGATCTGTTCGTCAGCGACTGCATCTTTTTGTTTTTTGTTTTTTGTCGCGATTAAATTCTGCCGGTTCCCCAGAGTAAAAGTCCTGTTACCACAAGATTTATGATGGACAAAGGTATCAGGATTTTCCAGCCTAAATTCATGAGTTGGTCGTAGCGGAAACGCGGGATTGTCCAGCGAATCCACATGAAAACAAAAATGAAAAAAATCGTTTTGGCGAACATCACAAGCGTGCCGAGAATGGCAAGCGTATTCGGATTGTGAATGTGACCCATTCCCGGGAAATTATATCCGCCGAAAAAGAAAAGCGCCATCACCGCAGAGGAAATGAACATGTTCACATATTCCGCGAAAAGGTAAAACCCGAGTTTCATGGAAGAATATTCGGTGTGGTATCCTCCCACCAATTCCGTTTCACACTCCGGCAAATCAAAAGGGGTGCGATTCGTTTCCGCCAATGCGCAGATGAAGAAAATCAGGAACGTGATCGGGTTCTTGAAAAAATTCCACGAAAACCAATGCGAATGTCCATTCCAGAACCCATGTTGCTGTTGTGCAATTTCAGAAGTGCTGAGCGATCCGGTAATCATGATGAGTGTGACAATGGAAACCCCCATTGCCACTTCGTAGCTGATCATTTGTGATGAAGCGCGCAAAGCTCCGATCAATGCATATTTATTGTTCGACGCCCAACCGCCGATCATTACACCGTAAACACCAATGGAAACCACGCCGAGCAGATACAAAACGCCAATGTTCACGTCGGTCACCTGCAAAGGATAATTCACGCCGTTGACATGCAGGTCGGGTCCCCACGGAATCACTGCGCCGGTGCAAAGAGAAGTGAGCATGGCAAGACCGGGACCGAGAATGAACAGGAATTTATTGGAAACATTCGGAATGATTTCCTCTTTCATGAACATCTTCACGCCGTCGGCAAGCGGCTGCAATATTCCAAACGGACCCGCACGATTCGGCCCGAGACGATCCTGCAGGAATGCGGCAACTTTTCTTTCCGCATAGGTCGAATACATCGCAATCAAAAGTGAAATCGCGAAGACAGCAACAACGAGGATTATTTTATAGATAATGTATGTACTCATACTTTTATTTTAGTCTGCGAAAATATCTGTGCAATCTGTGGCTATTTCTTTACGTGTTCTTTTTTCTCCCTGTGGTGTTTCAAGTGTTTTTCGGTATCCAGTTTCAGCTGTGCCAATTCATAATGATTCTGTGAAATGACAGAGTGATGGTCGATTTTTGTCGGACCGTCGATTTGCCAATCTGAAAGTTTTTTCTTGTCGTAGCGGCATTCATTGCAAATCCAATCTTCCACTTCTCCCCATTGGTCTTTTCTTGCCGTCACGCGAAGCACCTCTTCCCCTTTAAACCACAAGCGGACTTTTCCGCAACATTTTTTACATGCGCGATGTGCGTCAACCGGTTTTGTAAACCACACACGCGATTTGAAGCGGAATGTTTTATCCGTCAATGCGCCGACCGGACAAACGTCAATGATATTTCCTGAAAAATCATTACTGATATTTTTCTGGATGTAAGTGGAAATTTCCGAAACATCGCCACGATTCAGAACCCCGTGCACGCGATGGTCGGTCACCTGATCGGCGGTTTTCACACAACGGTAGCAGAGAATGCAACGTGTCATGTGCAACTGGATGTGCGGGCCGATATCTATCTTTTCAAATGTCCGTCTTTCAAATTCGTAACGCGATTTCGCTGCACCATTTTCATAACCGAGATCCTGCAAATGGCATTCTCCCGCCTGATCACAAATCGGGCAATCCAATGGATGATTTATCAACAAGAATTCAACCACACCCTTTCTTTCCTCGAGCACTTGCGGCGAAGTGAAATTCACCACTTCCATTCCGTCCATCACTTCGGTGCGGCACGAAGCAACGGGCTTGGGCATCGGTGTCGGATTTGCAGCGGAACCTTTTGTGACGCGCACGATGCACGTGCGACAGTAACCACCGCTGGTTGCCAACTTCGAATAATAACACATTGCAGGCGGGGCAACGTGTTTTCCGATCATGCGTGCGGCCTGAAGAATTGTTGTCCCTTTCGGAACTTCAATTTCGTGACCATCTATCGTTACTTTCGGCATGTGAGAAATTATTGTGCGTTAATGCTTGTTTCCTTATTTCTTTTTCCCGGAAAATTAATTCCGAGAGATAAAATGTTTCCATACGTGGCGACATGTACCGATGCGAGCCCATTTGCAATTCGCAGTTTGTAATACGCTGCGAAAACCGCTTTTTGGCCGAACTCCAAATAAACCCTGTTTAAAAACAATAGCCTGATTGCGCCTTCTGCTCCGACATTCCATCCGCCGACTGCCTGAAAATGCGGATTGTTTTTTACCCCGAAAATATCATTCTCCACATGAGGAGTGTTCCAACCGCCGCCCGCTTTCAACAGATAAAAGAATTTGAATTTTCCATTTTTACTTTGGAACAACGTAAATTTTTTCACGAGGTTAAGCTCGAAAAAATTCGCGCCATTATTCAGTTTGAAAACAAAAGGTTGTGTGCCGTGTCCCTCGTCATACAAATGTGCGATTGAATCGAATGCCACTCCATTTGTAGTTCCTTTCATCTCGACATATTGATCGGTGTTCACGACAAATTTTGCGTGATCATAAGTAAGTTCGATTCCAAGCGTTTGGTCGGCATTGAAAAAATAACCGACGCGGACGCAAAATTGCGGAACGGTAATCGGCTCAACAAAAAGTTTTCCAATGAAGGGAGAATCGTGTGCGGTGCAAGCTTTCAGAACATATTCCGTATGATCGGATTTTGAATTTGCATCGGAGGAGTTAACATCAAAGTGCAAATCTGTTTTCGGATAATTCCAGTGACTGTAACCCCAGGAGAAATACCAATTCCCCTTCTTCTGGTATTTCCAATAATTATTGTTCGGAGAACTTTCGATTGTCTGCGCGAAACTTTTTGCGGAAATAATCAGCAACAGGAAAACAACTATTTTGGAATTCAATTTCATTTATGCCGGCTGCAGATTATTGACGTTGTAATAATGTTTCACATCCTTTATGCTTTGCGGATTTTTCACGTATTCTTCAAACTCGGAACGGAAATGGCGGATGGCACTTGCAACCGGCCAAGCGGCCGCTTCTCCCAATGGACAAATTGTTTTTCCCTCGATCTTGCCTTGAATGTCCCACAACAAGTCAACATCCGATAATTTTCCGTGGCCTTCGAGAATGCGGTGAAGGATTTTTTCCATCCATCCCGTTCCTTCGCGGCAAGGCGAACATTGTCCGCAACTTTCGTGGTGATAAAAACGGGTGAAGTTCCACAGGTTTTTTACGATGCTTGCCGTTTCATCCAACACAATGAATCCTCCCGAACCGAGCATTGTTCCTGTTGCAAACCCGCCGTCGGAAAGAGATTCGTATGACATCAATCTTTTTTCGCCTTTTGCAGTTGTCAAAAACAATTCTGCAGGAAGAATTGGAACGGAAGATCCACCGGCAACAACCGCCTTGAATTTTTTTCCGTTTCTTATTCCGCCACAATAATTCTCTCCGAATAAAAACTCTTCAACCGGGAGTCCGAGCTCGATTTCATACACACCCGGTTTTGCAACATGTCCGCAAGCGGAAATCAATTTTGTTCCCGTACTTTTTCCAACTCCGATTTTCGCATATTCCGCACCGCCCATGTTTATGATCGGAACAGTTGCGGCAATTGTCTCTACATTATTTACAACCGTTGGTCTTCCCCAAACTCCCGACACAGCGGGGAATGGAGGCTTGATTCTCGGATTGCCGCGTTTTCCCTCGAGCGATTCGAGCAAAGCGGTTTCCTCTCCGCAGATGTATGCGCCTGCACCGCAGTGCACAAACAAATCCAAATCATAACCGGAATTCAAAATGTTTTTTCCAAGCAATCCTGCATCATACGCATCCTGAATCGCTTTTTCCAAAATGTGATAAACGTAAAGCAATTCGCCGCGTATGTAGATGTATGACGTGTGCGCGCCCAATGCAAAACTCGACAAGATCATTCCCTCAATTAAAAGATGCGGATGTTTTTGCATCAGGAAACGATCCTTGAAAGTTCCGGGTTCGGATTCATCGGCATTGCAAACCAAGTGACGCGGAACGCCTTCGGGTTTTGCAATGAAACTCCATTTCAATCCGGTTGGAAATCCTGCGCCGCCACGTCCACGCAATCCTGAAGTTTTCACTTCGTTCACAATTTCTTCCGGTTTCATCGTCAACGCTTTTGCAAGCGCCTTGTATCCGCCGTTTGCGCGGTACACTTCGAGTTTTTCAATTCCCGGAACGTTGATGTGTTCAAGAAGAAGCTGTTTTCCCATTTTATTATTTTGCAGCAATGTGTTTTTTATCGTAATGCGTTTTCCGTTCGCCTTTTGACTTGTAATCGTTCAACATGGAGTCGACCGATTCGCAAGTCATGCTCTCGTGATAGGTTTCGCCCACCTGAATGACCGGTGCCGTTCCACAAGCGGCCAAACATTCAACCGTTTTCAAGGTGAACATTCCATCGGCAGTTGTTTCCCCGTCCTTGATGTTCAATTTTTTCTCGATGTGACGGACAATATCTTCCGCACCGAGCAGCCAACAGGGACCGGTTCTGCAAACTTCAATCAAGCATTTTCCAACCGGCTTGAGATTGAACATGGAATAAAACGAAGCGACTTCATACACTTCAATCGGCTGGATTTTCAGAATGGAGGCCACATAATCCATTACCGGAACATCCAACCATCCGTCGAATTCCATTTGCGCAAGATGAAGAATGGGAATGACAGCGGATTTCTGTTTGCCTTCCGGATAACGCTGGATCATTCGCTGAACAAGCGCCATCGTATCGTCGGTAAATCTTATTTCTTTAGCCACAGATTGTTGATTTCAGGTGTGCAGATTTCAGATTATTTCAATTAGCACAGGTTGTTTTTAAGCACCACTTTTTATTTTTAACTTTTGCATCAACACATTCGCAAATCAGCGTATCAGCAAATTATTTTTACGCATCCAATTCCCCTGCGATGACATTCATGGAACTCATTGTCAGAATCGCATCAGACAGCATTCCGTTCTTGATCATTTCAGGATAAGCCTGGTAATAAATGAAACACGGACGGCGGAAATGCAAACGGTAAGGAGAACGTCCGCCATCGCTGATCAGGTAAAATCCGAGTTCACCATTTCCACCTTCAACACAATGATAAACTTCGCCAACCGGAATGTCGTCCTCTCCCATCACAATCTTGAAATGGTAGATGAGCGCCTCCATGTTGTTGTAAACATCTTCTTTGGGAGGCAAATAAAATTCAGGAACCTCGGCGTGATAAACATTTTCTTTCCTGTCGATTTTTTTCATCGCCTGTGTAATGATGCTCATGGATTCCCACATTTCCTGTCCACGCACCATGAAACGATCGTAAGTATCTCCGTTTGTTCCAACGGGAATGATGAAATCGAAATCCTCATACGACGAATACGGATTCATCACGCGCACATCATAATCCACACCCGCAGCACGCAGGTTCGGTCCGGTGAATCCATACGCAAGCGCACGCTCGGCAGAAATCGGTCCGCAACCGATTGTACGGTCCATGAAAATCCGGTTTCGCACGAGGAGATTTTCAAACTCCTTCAATGCTTTCGGAAAATCTTTCATGAATGCATCCAATTTGTTCCATGCCTTTTCCGTCCAGTTCCTTTCGAATCCGCCGATGCGACCGAAATTCGTTGTCAATCGTGCACCGCAGAGTTCCTCGAAAATTTCATAGATGAATTCGCGCCATTGGAAAATGTACAGGAATCCGGTCATCGCTCCCGTGTCCACACCAATGACAGAATTGCAAATGATGTGATCGGCAATCCGGGAAAGTTCCATCACGATCACACGCAAATATTCTACACGCTTGGGAAGTTTTATGCCGAGCAATTTTTCCACCGTCATGTGATAGCCCATGTTGTTGATCGGCGAGGAGCAATAATTCATCCTATCGGTCAGCGTCGTGATTTGATAGTAGGGCCTGTGCTCTGCAATTTTTTCGAATGCGCGATGGATGTATCCGATAGTGGGTTCGGCCTCAATGATGATTTCCCCATCCATTTTCAGAACGTTCTGAAAAATCCCGTGTGTGGCGGGATGGGTGGGACCAAGGTTAAGTGTGGAATAAACCTTTTCCTCGGGAACGGCAATATTTTCAGGTTGTGTTTCGCTCATAGCCACAGATTGCGCTGAAATTCCGCAGATTTATTTCGTTGATACTGGTTTTTTATCGGCATTGCATCTGTCATTTTCGCAATTCGTTTTGTTTCGTATTCGGTGCAGATTTTATCGCCCGAACATGGAATCGTTTTTGTCGTCGCGTGTTTGATCTTCCAATGGGAATTCCTTTCTCATCGGATGAAAAGTAACGTCTTCCATGTTGAGAATGCGTTTCAGGTTCGGATGTCCCTTGAAAATGATTCCGAAAAAATCGAATTCCTGACGCTCCATCCAATTGGCAGTTGGCCACAAAACGGTTGCCGTTGGAATTTCAAGATCGTTTCCGGGAATGAACGTTTTCAATCGGATGCGGAAATTTTTCGGCATGTTGTGCAATTGGTACATCACACCGAATTCTTTTCCGTGCTGATCGGGATAATGCAAACCGCACAGGGTTGTCAGGAAATGGAAATTCAAATCGGCATCCTCTTTCAGGAATTTCAGGATGTCAATGACCTGATCGCGTTTTACAATGAAAACCGGAAAGTCATAGTCGATTTCCGAAGAAATGATTTCATCACCGAATTTTTCTTTCAGTCGCGCGAGAACCGTGTCGTGCAATGATTTTATATTTTCTGCTGTGGCAACCGGCATTTAGAAAAGGAATTTTAGGATAAGGTGATTTCAGAATGATGTTTGTTTTTTGGAACCTGTTTTTTGTTTTTGAATTTATGCTTCAGCTATTCCATTCCATATTTCGTCATCATCGCCTTGTACTCGGCAGAATCCCTTCTGCGCAATGATTCGCTTTCCACCAATTTCTGTATTTGCAAAATTCCATCGAGCACCTGTTCCGGACGAGGCGGGCAACCCGGAATGTAAACGTCAACCGGAATGATCCTGTCGATTCCCTGCAACACGGAATAGGTGTCAAAAATCCCACCGCTCGATGCACACGCACCCATTGCCAAAACCCAGCGCGGTTCCGCCATCTGCTCATACACCTGCTTCAAAACCGGACCCATTTTTTTTGCAATCGTTCCCATCACCATCAGCAAATCGGCCTGACGGGGAGAAAACGAAAGACGTTCAGCACCGAAACGTCCGAGATCATAGTTGGACGCCATCGTTGCCATGAATTCAATTCCACAGCAGGATGTTGCAAATGGCAAAGGCCAAATGGAATTTTTACGCGCCATGCCCACCGCTTTTTCAAGCGACGTTGCAAAAAATCCGGGACCTTCAACTCCAATGGGAGAATGACCGATCTCTAATTTCGTGCGTTTATGTTCTGTCGTTTCCATTTTCTGTTTTCGGTTATCAGGTTCGGTTGTCAATGCCTTTCGGCAAGCGACAGCTTTTTTATCAATCTTCCCACTTCAAGGCGCCTTTTTTCAGGATGTAATAGAATCCAACCAAAAAAACAGCCATGAAAGAAATCATTTCAACGAATCCTATAATTCCCAATCCATGCAAAGGGCCAGCTCCATCCGGATCGCGGAAGTTCACTGCCCAAGGGTACATGAAAATCACTTCCACGTCGAAGAGCACAAATAAAATGGCAACAAGAAAATATTTTATGGAAAAGGGAATCCGCGCATTGCCCTGACTTTCAATTCCACATTCAAAAGTTTCCAGTTTCTTTTTGGTTTTTCTTCTCGGTCCAAGTTTATGCGTAACGAAAAGCGTTGTTACCACAAATCCTGCCGCGACAAGAACTGTAAAAATAATCGGAAGATAATCGTAAGCGTTTCCAGACATGTTGGCGCTTTTTAGAATTGAAATGAGGTGTTCCTTGTTCCTGAAAAGCGAATTTCAGAACGGGTGTAAAAATAAAGAATTATCGGCAGGAAAAACCTGATTTTTATTCTAAATCGTCAAGTGGAGGATTGTGGACGATAAAGGGACTTCCGGCAAGGTGAAAATCAAAATGCGCGGGCCAATTCCTGCAGTGAATCGAATTTCGCATCCACCTCGATTTTCAATTCCCCGTCGCCGACAAAAATTGTTTTCATTCCCGCATCCCTTCCGAACTCCATGTCGCTTTGCGTGTCGCCGACCATGATGGATTTTGAAAAATCGATTTCGGGAAAATCCTTTTTCGCCTGCACCGCCATCCCGATTCCCGGTTTTCTCATTGGCGAATTTTCGGCCGCGGCCTGTGGGGCATAATATACATGCGCGATATTCCCTCCGGCCTTTTCCACTTCGCGTTTCATGTGCGAATGGATTTCAAAAAGATCCTCATGCGAATAAACCCCACGCGCAATCCCCTGCTGATTGGTAACGACAATTACCTTTCCGAACAGATTCGAAAATTTCGCAATCGCTTCGGGAACACCGGGAAGAAATTCAAATTCATCCACCCGTTTTACATAATCGCCGGGAAAACGCACGTTGATGACACCATCCCTGTCGAGGAAGAGTGTCCAGCTTTTGTCAATGTTCCAGTTGGGGAGAAGGGTCATAGAAAAGGATAAAAAGGATTGTCACAAAAAGCGCTATGGACAATCTTTTGGAAAAATGATTTTAAAACACAATGATTCTTTTCACGGTTTGCTGTTTGTCGTTGTTCAGGCGAATCAGGTAATAGCCGGAACCGAATACCGAGAGATCAATCTGTTTCCTGTATGTTCCCGAAAAATGCGGAAGCTCCTCGACGTAAACCAGTTTTCCATCCACGCCATAAATGTTGATGGAATAATCGGCGGGTGAAGTTGTGTTAAAATACAAATCGAATATTCCGTTGTTCGGATTCGGCGCAATGTCAAATGAAAGGCCGTCCTGCTGTTCCTTTATCCCATCCACAAAAACCGCAGGGGAAATTCCGGAATCGCATCCCTGATAAGAATAGGCGATGACGGAATAGTTGCCGACTTGCGTTGCCGTATACGTTTGTGCTGTTGCACCCGGGATCGGATTTCCATTGAGAAACCATTGATACGAATAACCGAAAGTGGAGCACGTCAGGTTGAAGCCGGAAATGAGGACAACGGGCGTGGGCAACGGCGGATAAACCGTAAGCACTCTTGTGGAAGTGGAAACGCAACCATCCGTGTCAACGGCGGTAACGGAATAAGTGGTGGAAGAAATCGGCATTGCAAGAACGGAATCTCCGGTTGCGATGTTGAGCGTTGAAGAAGGTGCCCAGGAATAATTCCATGCGGGATTTGTACAAATGAGCGTTGCGGTGTCTCCCAGGCAAATGCCCGACGGACTTTGACTCACGCCAAATGCGGGAAGCGGAAGAATGTTTACGTGAACGGAATCAATGGCGGAACAACCATTCACATCGGTGACGGTTACTGTAAAATCAGCTGACGCTGTCATGTAAACACCGGGAGAAGCAATCTGCGGATTGCTCAGCCCCAACGTTGGCGACCAACTGTAAGTCACGCCACCGCTTGCGTTCAGCTGCACGTACGTGGCCGAACAAATGTTTGTGTCTGCACCCGCGTACGCAACAGGCGAAGGGAAAACGGTAACAACCTGCGAAACGGAATCGCTTCCGAAAGAATTTGTGGCGACGAGAGAAACGGTATGGGTTCCTGCAACTGAAAAATTCACGACCGGATTCTGTTGTGTCGATGTTGCGGGGCTTCCTCCGGGGAAAGTCCAGCTCCATGATGTTGCAGCCGGAGAGGAAACATCATTGAATGCAACATTTCCATTGAGACAAATATTTCCCGCTGTTGTGAAAGCGGTGACGGGAGCCGCATTTACGGTTCCTGAAATATTGATGTTGTCGATCCACAAGAAATTTCCGTGATGGTTGTGATTCTTGAAAGAAAAGATCACCTCGTTTTGTCCGGCGAAAGAGGAAATATTCACGGCATCATTTCTCCACTGCGAATTTGTCGGTGTGAATGCCGTTGCCTGATTTCCCACTGTTGCAAGTGTCGATCCTCCCTTGAGATAAATCTGCGTCCATGTTGCGCCGCAATCCGTTGATGCAAGAATTTCCAACGTATCGGTTCTGTTCGTTCCGTATTTTGCATAGGCCACATCAAACGTGAATGTGAGTGAAGTGTAACCGTTGAAATTGAATCCCATTGTCCGCATTTCGTCTCGATCGGTTGGAATGTTGTTGTTGAAATTATCGAAGTAAGCGCATTGTGTACTGTTGTGCCCCGTTGTTGCACTTCGATTCCAGAATACATTTTGGTTTCCCGCATTCACCCCTGTCCATCCATTCGGAAGAAAAGTGGTGGAGACAAATCCTTCCACATAGGGAAGTGTCTGTGCTCCGGTTACAGTGATGTAAGAAGTGTGTGTAACCGTTCCACTTCCCGCAGCATTCGATGCAACAAGTGTGACCGCATACGTTCCCGGCGCATTATAAACGACGGAAGGATTTTGTGCTGATGAAGAATTCGGATTTCCTCCCGGGAAACTCCAACTCCAGGAAGTGGGTGAAAAAGTGGAGTGATCGGTGAACTGAACCGGTTGTCCGACACAAGTTGAAGTTGGTGTTGCGGAAAATGCAGCAACAGGAGCAAGAAGCGATTGGTCAATGGCACATTCCCACATTCCCCTTCCGTAAGTTGATGCAGTGAGCATCATGGTGGGAAGGAAAATATCGAGATCGTCTACGCGCACATTCGGAAGCGAGGTGAAATAAGGTTGCCATGTTGCGGAAGAGTTGTCGCGGTAATAAACCCCGACATCCATTCCCACAAAAATTGCGTCGGAAGAAGTTCCCGGAACGGCGACAATGCAATTCGCAGGAAGATTCGGCAACCCGTAGGAAATATTTGTCCATGTTGTTCCACCATTCGTACTGAAAAAAACTTTTTGATTGGCGGAATAACCCGAAAGCGTTATCCAAACTTTATTTTCATCGGTTGAACTGACTTCAATTCTTGAAATGGAAGACCCCGAAGTGTTCAATGATCCGGTGATGGTTGTCCAATTTATTCCCCCATCGGTGCTTCTCCAGATGGAAGGGCCGGAAGTAACGTAAATGTAATTGGTATTGGAAGGAGCGATTTCAATGTCCGACAATGTTCCGAAATTCATTGTACCCACCACACTCCAGGAATTTCCCTGGTTGGTTGATTTGTAAAGTTGATCGAACCCCGCCCACAAAGTATTCGGATTGACAGGATCCTGCTCCCACGGAGTAACCCAAGCGCCATTTCCGGGGGTGCCATTCGAGATTCCGGAAAAATTTCCGCCGCCATTTGTCGAACGGTAAAAATCCCCGTAATACAATTCACCGAACATGTTGTTGTCGTTTGTCCTGTCAATGAAACAATCCATTCCATCGCCACCGATTCCCGAATGGTAATTCGTTCCGACTTTTACATTCGTTCCATTATCCTGATGTCCCGAAATGAGTGTTCCGTGTGTCGTTCCCGAAACATCGCCGCGATAAATTTGTGCAATGCACATGTTGTTGCTCAAATCCGAAAAGGAACTGCCGTCATCGGTCGTATTGAAAATTCCGCCGTCACATCCTGCAAAATAATTTCCTGTCGAACCGGGCTTGAAAATCAAATCGTGAATGTCAGCATGCACATAAGGTGCGCCGTTTCCCTGCCAATGTGCATTGAGCGACCAATCCACGCCCTTGTCATCCGACCTCCAAATATTTACACCGCCGACAATTACCGTATTCGGATCATACGGAGCAACGGCAATTGCAATTCCATACCAACCCTGTCCGGTATTGTCACTTCCATCTGCCGCCCAACCCAACAGGTTCGGCGAACCCGCTTGTGGCGTAAATGTATTTCCGCTGTTCGTGGAAAGATACATTCCCTCAAACGCTTCCGATCCAGAATGCGAAGCGACAACATAAACGTTGTTCGGAGCCGCAGGACAAACGGCAATTGCCATTCTGGAAGTGGTGCTGGTTTGCGGCAAGCCCGTTGCAATTTGTGTCCACGATACGCCGCCGTTTGTCGATTTGTACATTCCAACCCGGCAAGCATAAATCGTATTCGGATCGCCGGGTTTGAATGACATGTCAAGCGTATTCATGGAGGACATGGAATACCAATTGACACCTCCGTCTGTTGTCTTGAAAATCCCGCCCGACGTTCCGGCATAAAGTATATTCGAATTGGTCGGATCCATCAATAATTTTCCGATGCGCCGGTTGGAAGTGGCTGCGAATTGAAGTCCGGTTGTATTCCACGTCAATCCGCCGTCCGTGCTTTTCATGACACCGATGCTTGGGGAATCACCACCATCCTTGTCGCCCGAAGCGAGGTAAACAATATTTGAATTTGTCGGATCCACAACGACATCCGAACATCCGATCGCAGGAAGAAAATCCGTCAGGCAATTCCACGATTGCCCTCCGTCGGTTGATTTCCACAAACCACCCGAAGGCGTTCCAGCATAAATGACATTTGTATTGTTGGGATCGAACCGTATGCAACACAATCTTCCCGCGCCACTGCCCGTAGGTGCGCCCACGGGTCCCATGAATGACCAGGCATTCGATGCTGCTTGTCGCGCAATGGAATGTTGTTCCTGCGCCATTGCAGCAGGATTCCCATTGAGATATTCCTGAAATCGCTGATACGTTGTGGCAGGACCCGACATGTCGCCAGTTGCGGAAATGCGAGGCTCCATGAAATATTGCCAGCGCTTGAATTGGAAATAAGTCCCATCCAGCTCTTCGTTTTCTTCACTGTTTTGCCGTGACGCGTGATTGTGCCGTTCACGCAACATCTCCGCTTCGCGATCATGCCAGACAGAATCGAAGGCATTCTTTACATCGTAGTAATTCGCTCCGGGAGTTTCCCGCAGTTGTATCCAGCGTTCATTGTTTTGCGCAAATAAATTCGGCAACAAAAAAATTCCTGCGAGAACAAAAATCCGTCTCGGCGAAAAAACCGTAAAGGGAAAAAGCATTTGATTGGTATTGAGCACAATAAAGGTCGGGAGAAAAACGGAATAAACCATTGTTGCAAAAGGGGACAATTGTGCCACTTTACATCTTTTATTACCTTGGCTTATCATGAAATTTCGTTTTCGGGTGCTGTTGCCCTTCCTGTTTTTGTGCTCTTCCTCGGTGGCGCGCAATAAAGCGGATTCGTTGGGAAAAATATTGTCGGCAGCCAAGACCGACAGTGCGCGCGTGCAGTGTTACATGGATTTGTTTCAGGTTTACAAGAATGCGAATCAGGACAGCGGGTTGAAATATGCGCGCTTGGCTTACAATCTTTCCACGCAAACGAATATCCGAAAGGGAATAGCATTGTCTTCGAATGCAATCGCCGTTTTTTACATCAATACGGGAGCGTATGATTCGGCAATAAAATACCTTGAGCTTTCCAATCACATCCGTCAGGGATTGAATGATAAAAAAGGAATGACCGATGTGCTCAGCAACCTGGGCGTGGCTTATGATTACAAGGGAGATTTGCAGAATGCAATGAGGAATTATTTGCTTTCGCTCAAGACTGCCGAGGAGAGCAACGATTCATTTGCCGTTGCACGTGCGTACAACAACATCGGAACCGTTTACATCGAACAGAATCAATACGATGAAGCGCTGGGCAATTTCACGAAATCATATCAGTACCGTGAAGGCATGAAAGACATTGACGGTATGGCTTCTTGTTTGAATAACATAGGAGACATTTATTCACATTGGAAAAACAAGACGAAAGAACAGGAAAGCTATACGCGTGCACTCGATCTTGCGCGGCAGGCGGACGATTCCATTTTACTTGTAGGATTGCTTGCCAATCTGGCAGAGGATTATGTGGATGAAGGCGATTATGCAAAAGCGCTTTCCGGCTATCAGGAAGCAATCGGGATCTACAATAATTTCGGCGACAAGCAGAGTGAGGCGGATGTGCTCGATCTGCTTGGCGGGTTATATGCGCGCGAAAAAGATTATCAGAATATGGGATTGACTTTCGCGAAGGAATATGCTTTTGCCAAGGATGTGGGTTATCTCGACGGGTTGAAAAAAGGAGCGTTGGGTATGAATGAATATTTTACCTACTCGAATCAGGCGGATTCTGCGCATCGCTATCTTGACTTGTTTGTGGAATATTCCGATTCGCTTCTTTCCGTTCGCAATTCGGAAACGACAAAAGAGATGGAGAAAAAATACGAGTCGGAAAAAAAGCAAAAGGAAATAGAGTTGCAACAGACAAAATTGGACAGTCAGAAAAGTTTCATCCGCTGGGTGGTGGGCGGTTCCATACTGGTGATTCTGTTGGTGCTCGGTTTGGCGATTTTCATTTACAGGAATTACAGCCTGAAGAAAAAGGCGAATGCCGAACTCGCAGAAAAAAATGCGTCGATCGAGGAGAAGAAAAAAATCGTGGAAGAAAAAAACAGGGAAATCATCGACAGCATCCGTTATGCGCGTCACATCCAGGAAGCCATCATTCCCACCGACGATCTTGTTTACGAATACCTCAAGGAATGTTTTGTCCTCTACAAACCGAAAGACATTGTGAGTGGCGATTTTTATTGGATCAACAAACAGGAAAATAATGTCTTGTTTTCCGTCATCGATTGCACCGGTCATGGTGTGCCCGGCGCCTTCATGAGTGTCATGGCCTACAGCGCCATCAATGCCGTTGTTACAAAACGTCCGGGAATTCCGCCCGCCCGATTTCTCAATTTCCTTCACGATGCGGTGAAGGAAAATTTCAGCAATCCGTATGTTTCAAATGTGAATGATGGAATGGATATGGCACTGTGCATGCTCGACAGGACCACAATGAAATTGTTTTACGCGGGCGCACGCATGCCGTTGTGCATTGTGCGCAATGGGGAATTGATTGAGGTTCCCGCCGACCGGCAATCGATTTCGGCAAGGACGGAGGAAACATGCGAACCGTTCACGCATCACGAAATGCAATTGCAGAAAGGCGACAACATTTATATTTTTTCAGACGGTTATGCCGATCAGTTCGGTGGACCGAAAGGAAAAAAATTCAAATACAGCAATCTGGTAAAACTGCTTGTTTCCATTTCGTCGCAGCCGATTTACAAACAGAAACAGCTGCTGGACAAAAACATCGAAGAGTGGAGGGGAAACCTGGAACAGGTGGATGACATTTGTGTAATGGGAGTGAGGGTTTGATGTGAAATACATGGCACGGTAAAAACAAATTGCAGTCTAAATTTTCCAGGCCGTTTTTCTAATGTTTTTCTAATGGCAAACGGAAAGGAATGTTGTCTTGTGTTAAATACGACAATCAAAATTCTTTTCTAGTCTCAAATGCTTTAATTTTATGATTCAGCATTATTCGTCATGAAGACCAAAAGTTTTTTCCATTCCTATGCCGTCCTTCTTTTGATGGCTCTTCCATTCTGCATGTTGTCGAGTGGATGCAAAAAGGAAAACCAAAATGCGATCCCGTTCAGCATCGACCTTTCGAATTCCACCTATTCCGCGTTGAATACGCCGGGAGCATATTTGTATAATGCCAATGTGGTAATTGCACGCATCAACGCGACCACTTTTGCGGCACTGTCGGAATACTGCACGAAAGACAACAACACTGTCGGATACAATGCAAGCATAGGATTTTTTGTCTGCTCGGGATGTGGTGGAAGATTCAATCTTGACGGAACAGTCGCTTTTGGCCCTCCACCAAAAGCGCTCACAAAATACCACACCTCATTGAGCGGATCCATTCTCACGGTTTCACAATAAGGCGCTCAGGGTTTTCAGGAAATTTTCGGAATCGGATTTTCAGCGAAACGATTTTCGCGCAGGATTTTATCGCTTGATTATTTTTTTCACCGTTGTTCCTTTTCCATTGTCAATCTGCAGGAAATAAATTCCCGATTCAAGATCCTTCATGTCAATGGTCGTTTCTTCTGCGTTGATTTCTTCCGCGTGAAAACAAACCTGTCCAACAGCATTCATGATTTTTATTCCCCTGATTGTTTCATTGTTTGCCGTAACCGTAATCTTTTCATTCGTCGGATTCGGATAAATGTCAATTCCCGAATTATTGTCCGCAACCGAATTTACATCCAGTGTGCCGCAAAGATTGGTTTGTGTTTGTGAAACGGGATACAATGAAAAATTTCCCACGGCAATCAATTCGTTCACGGTAACATTGGTGATGGCAACCGTTGTTGTGGTCAAGTTAACGGAGGAAGTTGCAAAATTCAGATTCGTTGTGTTGCAAACACCGCCGCCGTTTTCATCAATCAGCGCAACGATCTTTCCGTTTGACCCCGTGCTTCCGCCGAGCGCATAAACGCCCGCGCCCATCGACACGGCGTTGTTGAAATAGGAAGTGGAAAGCGTGTATTGCTTGTCGTACACAATCGCATCGGTTGCACTGAGTTTCATGTAGGTTCCGAGTCCGGGCGAAAGCAAACCCAACAGCAACAGTTCATCGTTGGCATTGCCGGTTGCAAAAACATTTGTCGGTTCCCATGCAATCGAACCGGTGATGATGTGCCGTTTGCAGGTAACCGTATTTCCGGAATTGTCAATGAGATAATCCTGAACGCCGGAAGAATCGTTGGGTTGAGTGCAAATGAGATAATCGCCATTGGCTTTTTCCGTCAATGAATTGTGAAGCACACCGACGGAAACGGGAGCGTCGTAAATCTTGTCCCACAAGAGATTCCCGTTGACATCCATTTTTGCAATGCCGACATCGGAGTGCGCCCCGAGGTAATTCAACTCACCCACATATCCGTTGTTTTCCGCAATCATGGCCACATAAGTTCCGTTTCCATAACCGACGTGCTGCCGTTCCCAAACCACATTTCCATTCTTGTCGCACTTGATCAGGTAATGCATGGCGCTGCAATTGCCACCGAAAAAAACAAAACCGCTGTCGCTTCCGGCGGCCTTGCAAATTCCATCGGCGGTGAATTGATTCATTGGCCCGGAAGAAAACATTTTCTCGAAAAGGAGTGTGCCGCTCGGATTTACCTTGATGATATAAACGGCGTTGTAATAATTTGTAGTGATCGCCAATCCCATCAAGACATAATTCCCGTCATTCGTTTCCACCACATCCAGCAATGCGATACTGTCAATTCCCAACGACCATTGTTGTACAAGCGACGCATTCATTTTTGTGACCCGTCCCCAATATCCATTCGGCCCCACACCGATTATCCCGCCATCGGAAGTCTTCGCTATTTTATGGAACTCCTGGATGTAGGGTGTTGTTTCCTTGAATGCGCGCACACCCAATGTCTGTGCGGAAGAAACCGTTGTAAAAAAAAGAGCAAACGCGAACAGGAATGAAGGAAAGTAGAATTTTGTTTTCATGCTGTGATTGTTTGGGGTTGAAAAGTTGTGTTATAATACAAATCCTTTTTTTGGAAATCAGGCCACGACGCGAATGACCAGGATATCGTCGGTTTGATCGAAGGCGCCTTTCCATTCTTTCAGTGTCTTGCGGATGAAATTTTCCTGTTCGTTCACTTTCAATTCATGTGTCGTCAACAGAAGATCCTTGAATGTCTTGTACCTGAATTTTTTTCCCGTTGTTCCACCCATCTGATCCGCAAATCCATCGGTAAAAAGATAAAAGGAATCGCCGGGATTTACCTTGATCTCATGATTCGTAAATGGAGCCGCAGGTCCGGAATAAATTCCAATCGGCTGTTTGTCGCCCTTGATTTCAACTAACGCAAGATCGCTTCCGATTTTCCACAGCGGATTGTTTGCGCCGGCAAATTCCACGACACCGTTTTTTTCATCGAAGGCAAGCAAGGAAATATCCATGCCATCCTGATTTTCTCCGGAAGAACCTTTTTGTTTCAGTGCCGCAATGATCAGGTCACGCAACTGGTTCAAAATCTCGGAAGGTTTTGTGCATCCCTTTTCATTCACCACCTGATTGAGAAACGCATTCCCGATCATGCTCATGAAGGCGCCCGGCACGCCATGTCCGGTACAGTCGCACGCGGCAATCAATTTCTTCCCGTTTTTTTCCGTGAACCAATAGAAATCGCCCGACACAATATCCCGCGGCTGAAAAAGCACAAATGAATTCGGGAATAGTTTTTCCTTCAGCTCCATCGAGGGAAGAATCGCCTCCTGGATTTTTTTTGCGTAGTTGATGCTGTCTGTGATGTCCTTGTTTTTTTCCTCGATGATGTCATTCTTGTGTGCCAACTCCTTGTTCGAAGCGGCAAGCGCAAGCCGCGCGATGATTTCCTTTTTCGTAAGCGAATAACGCGACTGGATGAGCACACACGATATGATGGCAACGGTTGCGACGAGCATTCCTCCATTGATTAGAATTTCCTGTGTGCTGAGCGGAGAAAATGCTTTCAGGAAAATGATATTGGCGACAAAAGAAAGTACAACCACAATCACCGACCAAATCGGTTTCCACAACACCAACATTCCGGCACCGATGAAAAGCGCGATGTAGGCGAAAGCGTGTTTCTGCAATTGTGGAATGTCCATCTCGCTCCACATGTATGCGTTCTGGATGGAGATTCCGAAAACGGGAATGAAAATCAAAACCTCGGTGCTGATTTTTAATTTGTTCCGGAACAAAACGCCGAACAGCGTGAGTGCCGCAACGGAAAAACGCACCACCAAAAAAGTTTGCCAATGAAGGGGAATCGTAAAATAATCGGCGATGAACCAAATCGGATTCAGGATGATCGCCACCCAACACACAATGACATGATGCTTCGTGGCAATGCGTTTCATTTCGCTTTGCCAGTCGACATTCAAATCGGAAATCGGGGATTCGGACAAGATGGGTCTGGGTTTAAACAAATATAGGGAATACACAACCAAAAACAGCTGTCTGAAAATTCATACCTTTTCTTTTCAGTTTAATCTCGACCCGCCGGAAAACGTTTTTTCAACTTCTTTTTTTCTCAACACATTTCCCTTTCGGCATTATTGTCGGTAAGTTTTTTTGCAGTACAATTGTGTACCAAATCCTCTTCCGCCCATGCTGAAAAAAATCCTTCTTCCGGCTTCCCTCGTTTGTCTTCTTGTGACTTTCTCCTCGTTGTCGATTAAAAAAATCTCCAGCGAAAAACAATACAAATACGACACCGTGCCCAATGATCCCATGCACGGGCGCATCTATCATCTCGACAATGGATTGACGGTTTTTTTCAGTGTCAATAAGGCGGAACCCAGAATCCAAACAGCCATTGCCACAAAAGCGGGAAGCAAATTCGATCCGCATGATGCAACCGGACTTGCACATTATCTTGAGCACATGCTTTTCAAGGGTACGCCCGATTATGGAACAAAAGATTATGCGAAGGAAAAACCATTGCTCGACAGCATCCAATATCTTTTCGAGTTGTATCGTAAGACAACCGATACGATCCAACGGAAAAAAATATACCATCACATCGACACACTTTCCTATCAGGCTTCCGGTTATGCCATTGCCAATGAATACGACAAGCTGATGACTTCCATCGGTGCCAAACAGACGAATGCATTCACTTCCGTTGAGCAAACCGTTTTCATCGAGGATATTCCCTCCAATGAAGTGGAACAATATCTTGAAATACAATCCAACCGCTTCAGCAAACCGGTCATGCGGCTTTTCCATACCGAATTGGAAGCGGTGTACGAAGAGAAAAACCGCGGATTGGACAATGACGATGAAAAAGTGGATGAGGCATTGATGAGCGGACTTTTCCAGAAACATCCGTATGGAACACAAACCACCATTGGCACAATACACGATTTGAAAAACCCTTCGCTCGAGGAAATCATAAAATATTTCCACACGTATTATGTTCCCAACAATATGATCATTGCCATGTGCGGTGATGTGGATCCTGATGCAACAATCAAGCTGATTGACAAATATTTTGGAAATTTTGTTTCGCAACCCGTTCCCGTTTTCAATCCGCCGGTGGAAGACCCGATTGCAAAACCGATTGAGAAAACCGTTGTCGGACCAAACGCCTCTTATGTAACGATGGGTTACCGTTTTGCCGGAGTCGGTTCGCACGAAGCGGACATGATTGATCTTACATCGCAATTGTTGAGCAATTACCAAGCGGGATTATTCGACATCGATCTCACACAACAACAGAAAGTGCTCAACGCTTCCGCTTACAGCAACGACATGAAGGATTACTCCGTGCAGGAATTCCAGGCTTACCCCACCGACGGGCAATCGCTCGACGATGCAAAAAATGATTTGATACAGGAGTTGAATAAATTGAAAAAAGGCGATTTCCCCGATTGGCTCATTTCCGCCGTGGTGAACAATATGAAGTTGCAACAACTCCAACAGAATCATTACAATTCTGCACGCGCATTCAATTTTGTGCAAGTATTTACCAGCGGGGAAAGTTGGAATGATGCTGTCGGTGAAGTCGATCGATTGTCGAAGATCACGAAAAAGGATGTGATGGATTTTGCGAGCAGCCATTACAATGACAATTATGTGGTGGTGTATAAAAAGGAAGGACAGGACACGACGGTGGAAAAAGTGCAAAAGCCCGCGATCACACCGATACAAACGAACGCAACCGACGAATCGCCATTCCTGAAAAAAATCGAGAGCGAACCCGTTGCACCATTGCAACCCGTTTATGTCGATTACAAAAAAGACATTCAACAGTACAGCGTAAAAAAAATGATGCCGGTTTATTACACCGGAAACAAGGAGGACAGCACATTCAATTTGTATTATCTGTACGACATGAGTTCGAAGTACAATAAGAAATTGAAACCCGCACTTGATTATCTGCAATTCGCCGGAACATCCACAATGTCTGCTGCGCAAGTGCAACAGGAATTTTACAAGCTCGCGTGTTCTTACTATACGTATGCGGACAAAGACCAAACGTATATCGGACTTTCGGGACTGACCAAGAATTTTGGCGCGGCATTGAAGCTGTTGGAGAATCTGATTTCCGATGCACAACCCGATGAGACCGCTCTCAACAATATGATTTCCTCCACACTCAAGCAAAGGGAAGATGATGAGATGGACAAGAACATCATTTTGTTTTCTGCGATGATGGACTACGGAATTTACGGATCACATTCCCCTTTTGCGAATGTGTTGCCGAATGGGGATTTGAAAAAACTGAAAGCGAAAGAACTCACCGATTTGGTGCACAGCCTCAGCAATTATCCGCATCATGTTTTGTATTATGGATCGGACACTCCTGAAAAATTGGTGTCGGGTTTGGAAAGCACGCATCAACTCCCTGCGAAATTTTTACCGCTTCCCGCTCCTGAAAAATATACACAGCTGAAGGGTTCCAATCAGGTTTTTGTAATTGATCACGACATGAAACAGGCGGAAATCATCATTCTTCAGCAAGGCGGATATTTCGACAAGCAGTTGAAACCGATGACAGCTTTGTACAATGAATATTTCGGTGGTTCGGAAGCGTCTCTCGTTTTCCAAACCTTGCGCGAATCGAAAGCGTTGGCATATTCCACTTTCTGCGCTTACCGTCAACCGCAGGATTCGACCGAGCATTATTATAATCTCGCTTACATCGGATCGCAAGTTGACAAGTTGCCGGAAGCGGTTGGTGGAATGATGGATTTGCTCAACAACGATATGCCGAATTATGCGCAACTGTGGAGCACTTCGCACGATGGGATTTATAAGGATATCGCATCCACACGCATTATCCGCGAGCAGATTCTTTTCTCTTATGAAAATGCGCTCAAGTTGGGAATCGATCATGACACACGGAAAGATGTGTATGAAAAAGTTCCCAACCTGACTTTCGACGAGCTGCAGAAATTCCACAAGGAAAAAATCGAGCACCAGCCTTACACCATGTTGGTCATCGGAAACAAAAAAGACATGGACATGAAAGCACTCGGGAAATATGGAAAAATAACCTTCCTCTCCATGAAGGATATTTTCGGGTACTGACATTGACGATTTGTTGATTGCCGATTTTCGATTGAAAATGATCGGCAATCAACAAGTTTAAAACCCCCAACAAGATTTTTTTACCCCATCACATGCGCACCATTTTTTTCACGCTGATTTTTTCATTTTCCGCACTTTTCCTCCGGGCGGAAAAAGTCGCAAAAGTCATTGTAACTGCCGACCATCCCTCATCCATCTCTTATGGAACGGAAATATTCTTCTCGTTTGATTTTGCCAATAAAAAAGGGAAGAAGAAACCATTTCATTACGACGAGATCGGCAAATGTTTCACGCTTACCGCAACAGGAGGTGCCTGGGAAACGGTTCCGTCTGCGGGAAACAACAATACCCTGAAATTCACGGTTGACAAATATCCGAAGAGTTTCGACTTCAATTCCGCAAAGGCAATTGTACATTTCGACGATAAGGATGGGTTGTCTTGGGATACAACTTTTTCATTTCTGCTCGACAGGAACGATTCTCTTGTGCTGGACTTTTCGGGAAAAAGCGGAGAGGCGGGAATAAGTGGCAACAACAAGATGTCGCCGATCCTGTTCCGTGATGGGAAAACCGCTGACAGCGGAGGGAATGGCGGCAACGGGGAAAATGGGAAGACGATTGTGGTGAAAATAAAAAAGCAAAAAGACTCCACCGGAATTCTTTTCACCTACATCACTGTTGTAGACTCTTCCGATTTGCAGACATTTTATTACAAGACACCATTTCCCGAGAAGGGAATTACGATCAATGTTTCGGGTGGTGATGGTGGCAATGGCGGAAATGGCGGCAACGGCTCAGACGGAAAGGATGGTGTGGTCAGCGACAAGGGCTCGAAAGATCCGGGTGACGGTGGCGATGGCGGCAATGGAGGGAATGGCGGGAACGGTGGCAATGGAGGAAAAATAATTTTTGTAATTCCTCCTGACGTTTCCGGGTTGGAAGAATATTATCACGCCATCAACAATGCAGGAAGGGCAGGAGCGGCAGGTGCCGCAGGAACTGGTGGCAAGGGTGGCGCAGCTGCACAGGGGCAAACCGCTGGAAGAAATGGAAGTGATGGAACGGCAGGAACAAATGGGATTGACGGTTTGCCGGGAGCGGATTGGCAATTGCGGGTGGAGAAATTCTAGCTGTTTTTTTATCGGACTCATTTCGAAATGGAAAGGCGAACACAAATTATTTTGTGTTCGCCTTTCTTCGCAAGATTTTACAGGAGGAAAATGTTGGTCAAACTTTTTTCCTGAAAGAATGAATTGTACCGATGATGGAAAACGTCAATGACACAATTCCGAAAATGGCATAGAACGCACCCACTTCATCAAATGAACAGTTGCGGGGAGATGACATTGGCATGAAGGAAAACAGCATCAATATTCCACCCAATGAAAGTCCGATGATGGAAATGACTTTCATTGTCTTGGTTTTTATTTTCAACAGGGAAAGGAAATAAGTTGTGTTCAAAAATGCGAGAACGATAATTGAAAATATGGCTCCAACTCGTGTTGCATCGGCTGCTTCACTTTCATACCTGTCATACTCGGAAGAATCTTCACCCGAAGAATCGGTTGAATAGGAGCTGATCATTTCGTAGGAAGCCGCCGATCGGTCGCAGGAAACCTCGTGGATGAATCCAACAGTTCCGATGATCAGGACAAGACTGGCAATAATTGCGATGATTGAGAATGCGCGCATCATGGTAATGGGGTTTTAGGTTAGTGTTTGGTTTTTGTTTTGAAAAGATGATTGGTCATTTATCAGGTTGTGGATTGATTCGGTTTTTGAAAACATAAAATTTTTCCTCGAGAATGGTTTCATCGGTCGTTGCTTGCTGTACATTGGCGATGTTTGTGTGCAGTGCAATGGCAATTTCCTGTTCCGTTTCATATTCACCGATCAGTTTCCCATCAATGTCGAACACGCTGAATTTCTTAAGTCGGGAATCTTTGGTCATGAAGGAATGGTTTTACAAAAGCACTGTGGTTCAAATTCGATCGCTTGGCAAATATGCTTCCGTAGTGAGGTATGGACAAATCAAAATTTTCGTTCCCGTAGTATTCGATTTTGACATTTCCCGATTTTTCAGTACCTATGAATAG
>CAYMZV010000003.1:0-44168 GCA_964394965.1 uncultured Chryseobacterium sp. | reverse complement strand
CACAGATATGTAATTGGGGGGCTTCCATTTGAAACATAGCCAATCGCTGTACCATCGCATAATCCCTTACATGCTGCAGTTGACAAATTAATATCTAATGATACGGCACCACATGGGCAAAATTGAAAGATGACTCCATCCTGATTTCCTCCATTAGATGCTTGATTAAATCCACTACTATTTGTAACCAATGGTAAATCTGAAGAAGTAGTACAACCAGTGACATAACAGCAAGAATGATTATCAACGAAAGCACCATATGATCCCTCTTGAGAAGAAGAACCACCATAAAAAGTGCCCCAATTTAAAATCCTATTTGAAAAACGCATTATTAAAAAGTCTCCATTATTATTAGAGCTTGAATAATTGCATCCTCCAAGATTAGTTAGTTGAAGATTTGTACTTTGGGAAGCGCCCGCAATCCAAAGTTGACTCGTTACATTATCAATAGCAATGGCATGGCCTTCATCTGCATTATTCCCTCCAATAAATGTTGACCAAAGAAGATCTCCTGTCGATTTAAATTCCATGAGAAATCCATCACATGCACCTCCGCCATAAGTTCCTTGATAATAGGCTCCGTTGCCTGCATCATATATCGGGAATGAAGAGCTTTGAGTATACCCTGTAAGAAAAAGGTGATTATTAATATCTGTTTTAATATCCCACGCCCAATCTATTCCCGTAGACCCACCAATATATGTCGACCACTGCATCGATAGTGTTGAAGAAAACTGTGTGAGAAAAATATCTGAAGTTCCTCCGCCATAATTATTTTGAAAAAAACCGCCACCTCCTATATTCATTAGAGGAAAATTATTTCCACATGTGCCAGTAACCGCAATGTTGCCAATATTGTCAACAGCAATTGAAGCGCCTTTGTCTTCATTACCACCGCCTAAATAAGTACTCCACGCCAACGAAATGTTAGATGAATTTAGTTTCAAAACATATGCATCATGTAATCCTCCTCCATAGGAACCTTGAAAAAATACGCTACTAGGATTGAAGACTGGAAAATTCGAACTTGAAGTGTAGCCTGTAGCATAAATATTATTGTTATTGTCAACCGTTAATCCCGTTCCCCAATCCTCTTGACTTCCACCAAAGAATGATGCCCAGAGTAATGTTCCGTTCGATGAAAATTTAGATATGAAAGCGTCCTTTAATCCACCATAAGAAGATTGAAAAAAAGCTCCCGAACCAGGATTGACAACTGGAAAGTCGGAGCTTGTTGTGTAGCCTGTGACAAAATAATTATTTGATGCGTCACTTATTATATGATAAGCTTGATCACCACTTGAACCTCCATAATAAGTAGACCACACGAGAGTTCCTGAAGGTGAAAACTTGACTATGCAAGCATTAATATTTGCATTGCAGGTTCCTTGAAAGTAAGCTCCACCACCAGGATTTACAACTGGAAATCCTGTCGCAGAAGCATATCCGGTTGTAACAATGTTTCCAGATGGATCTATATCTGTATTCCAAAAAGCATCGTTATTAGCACCTCCTAGATAAGTTGACCACATTAACTGAGGGTCAATAAATAAGAATTTGGAAGCATCATAATTCGAAGTATGAAATCCAATTACACTTTTACTGATATTGATAAACGAAATGGAAGGGGAAACACCATTCGTTTGTTTTTTTGCTATTGGTCGGCATTCTTTAATGTCCCCTAGTTGAGCTGAAACTAAAAGTGAACCATCAGATTCAATACTAATAGATTTAGCCCACTCGTATTCAATTCGAATTTTATTTATATCGGCAGATGGATTAATTTCAAAATCATAATTTACTTTATGTGTACTGTCGACATATAGTACCCAGTTAATCCCAGGGTAAACATTTGAGAAGATTAGCTTTGAAAATTTTCTGGATTGAATCAGGTTCGCTGATGATAGATAATAATTGAATATTCCGGAAAGGGTATCTTCTGCTTTACATTTTTCAGTTGTTATATTAGCGCCATCAAGAATCATATCTACTCGACACCAGTTTATTCCAGTTGAATCAGCTACTGGAATATGATCAACTTCGAAATCAGATTTTTTTTGCTCCTTAATATTTTGATGAAAAATATAGCTAATCCCTCGAGTAGTAATATATAGGTTTAGATTTGCGCTTTCATAAGCATATAATACTTCACTTACATTTTTATTTGAAAAGTCTTTAACTTGACCTTTGTTTTCAAGAAATCCGTTGTCTTTCGAGAAAGTCAGACCGAAAAGTCCGAAACTGTAAAAACAAGAGAGAAGAAAAATAAAAAATTTATTACCTGGCATTTTTGTAATTGGGTTAATCAAATTTAAACTTTAGTTCGACTCCGCTTCCCCTTCAATAAAAAAGCCTCTGATAATCAGAGGCTTTTCAAGCGTACCCAGAGCCGGAGTCGAACCGGCATGCCAGTGAAGGCACTGGTGTTTGAGACCAGCGCGTCTACCGATTCCGCCATCTGGGCATTTTATTCATTGCACTGTACATCCGAACTCGGTAGAAAATGTACAATTCCCTTTTAAGGGGAAGCGAAATTACCTAATCTTTCCTTTCGCACAAAAAAACTCTTGTTTTAAATTTTTCTCCGTCGAAAATCCTACCGCTGTACGATCTCAATTTGCGAGTGCTTTATCGCATCGGGAATTTCAATGTCGCCATGAATTATTATTTTTTTCAGCCTTGGCATTCGCGCCAGCCACGACGGCAACGATTTCATATTCGGACAATTCAATTCCAATGTTTCCAGACTTTTTATTTTGGAAACGCTCTTCGGAAGCCGATGAAGCCAGCCATCTTCCATTTTCAAGTATTTTAATTTATGGCAATGTTTCAGCGGACGTACAAGATGACGCGTTCCAATCCAGATGTCATCACGCTCGAGAATCGCCTTTTCCAAATTTTTCATCTGCCGGTAGCCGAAAGGCAAAATCGGAATATCATACAGGTTACTGTTCAGTTGCTTCGCCATTTGAAAAACCGGGTTTTTACGATAATGCATCGGAATCCAATCGTCAATGTCTATCGACTTGTTGTAATCGTAGAAAAAAACATACATCTCTTCATCAGGCGAAACCTTGTAACAATCGTAATGTGTGGTTTCCATATCCTGAAAAAATTTGGGACGCGTATGAATGGTTTCAAGTGCGATGTGATGTTGTTGCGCGAAAATTTTTGCGCTGTCCTGCAATCTGAGTGGGTCATGGAATTCACAACTGAAAATCAGGAAATTCAAAACATCCGGAGTTTTCCTGAAATGATTGTCGGCACAAAAAACTTCCTGCAACGAATCGCAGCATAAGAGGGTGGCAGGAAGCGTATGCAGACAATTGACAGAAACATCGAAGTGATTCAGCTTTTTCAATTTCTCGATGCTGTCAGGAAGTTCGCGAATTCGATTGCGGGAAAGGTCAATGGATCGTAAGGCGGAAATGGTACAGAAAGCGGCCCCTATTTTCCTTATTCCATTGTCAGCAAAGGAAATTGTCTCAAGCCAATTCATCTTCAGGATAACAGAGGGAATCGACTTGAATCGGTTGTCTTCAAAATTCACTTCCTTGAGTTTCGACAGTTGCGAGAATGATGCCGGCAATGCGTTGAGTTTATTGTCGGAAAAATCGATTTTCTCAAGCTGTTTCAAATTCGAGATTTCGTCAGGGATTTTCCTGATCATGTTAAAATTCATGGCGAGCGAATGCAAATTGGTCAGTTGAAACAATTCACCCGGAATATTTTCCGTGCCACTTGCTGAAATCCTGAGTTCGCTGATTTGATGAAGCATTCCCAATTCCGGAATCATGCAGTCATTGCACGCTTCAATCTCCAATGTTTTTAGTGCGGGCAATCTTGCAATAACCGGCAAGGCATTTTTCCAATCGAAATGGAAAGCGAAATTGATCTGCAAATATTCCAGACTGTCCATTGACGAAATAATTGCAGGAAGCGAGCGCAATGTCAAAGTATCCGCTCCATCCTCATAATCAATATCCTTGATCGTCAATTTTTTCAGGTTCTTTATTCTTGCCGGGTTATTCAGAAAAACCAAATCTTTCGTGTACAACTCAACGGAATTCAATGGAAGGGAACCTGCAAGGGCTTCCTGACGTTCATCGTTGCCGTCATTGAAAGAAATATCGATGGTGTTGTTTTGGGCAACACCGGCCATCGCAAAAACAGCAATAAAAAAAACCGAAAAAATAAATCTCATTTCCTTCTTCCGTTTATCAATAAATATAGGACGGGATTTTCAAATGAAGTTGTTTTTTCACTTTCATTCACACAAAAAACCAGAGAAAATAAATAAACAGCACAAACCAAAGCCCTCCCAAAAAATGCCAGTATTTTGCCAGCATCTCAATCCTCGTTTTTTCCAATCGGTCGGCAAAATAAACCACACAGCGCACATCGTCGCTCCGCACATTCACGACCTTGAACATCGCCGCGAAGAGAAAAATCATTCCCACCGCCAAATGGAGAACGTGCAATCCCGAAATGATGAACAGAAAAGCGCCATTCGGGGTTTTTGTTTCATGCCCCGTTGCACTCACACTGTAAAGCGTAATGTTCGAATCCCACAAAGCCGTCCAGCCGAACCCCTGCGCAACGGCGAAACCCACCGCAAGCGCAAGTGTGATGAGCAGGTTGTCGAGCAGTTTTTTTCCGTCTTCGTCATAATAGGATTTCTTCGCTCTCTCAATGAAATAACTGCTGATGAAAATGAGAATGGTACTGAAGAAAAACGGTTTCGGGAAAGGGTGACCATAAAAAAAATGTTGCGGTGCACTGAAGCCGAATAAAACCATGAGCGTAAAGAACAGCATGCAGATTCCGGCAATCGCAAAATAAACCAGGTTTTTCAACGGATGGTTTTTCGCTGCCCGGCGGGCGATCTTCTCTTCTATTTCTTCCGGTCTTTTCAACTGACAAAGTTGTACGGTTCCTTCAAATGTAAATGAAGTTTGCTTTTACAAAACTATTTTTCCCAACTTTGAATTTATGAGAATTATTTTGAATTGGCTTTTTATTTCCCTGCCGTTTCTCGCCCTTTCACAACAGGAACATTACGAGTCAAGAATCCTGCGCAATGTGGTGGACGGGAAAATCCCCAAATGGCAAACCGTCGAAATCGGAATACGCATTCCCGAAGAGCAACGCATCTTCCGTTCCTTTCTCGCCGACCGCACCAAAGGGAAAAATCCTTATGCACAAACTTCCTTGCGCTTGCAATTCATCTGCCACGGAAAATTTTATTACGCAAATGCATTTTATTATGAGGATGCGGTTGCCGATGAAAAACAGAATAAATATGTGACACATGAATCCGAATGGCCATGGAGAATCCGTTTTGCCGTTCCCGACACCGGACATTGGACTTGCAACATTCTCGTTGGCGATCCGATCATGATGGCGGTTCCGAAATCTTCCGGAATTTCTTTCGAGTGTGTGCCCGGAAACAATCACGGTTACATCACCATCGCTTCCGATCACAGGCATTTTCAATATTCGGATGGCACTCCGTTTTTTGCACTCGGACAGGATATCGGTTGGAGTGACGGTCCTGTTTTGCATGGACAGAATAATGCGGCGGGCTATTTTGATTTTTACCATTACATAAATAATCTCGCCGACAATGGTGGAAATTATGTCCGCATTGTCATGATTCCCTGGAGCACGGGCATTCAGTGGGATGAGATGGGTGTGTATGCGCAGGATCACGCATGTGCGCTCGACAGTGTATTGCAAATTGCGGAAACGCGGGGAATGAAAATCCATTTGTGTCTGGATCTCACTACCGGATTTGCGAATGGGGATGCAAAAGAAAACCAGAATCCGATTCGCCGCAATTTTCAGAAAGACGGAATGACTGCGGCAGACTTGTTGCGCGACAGTTCTGCGGTGAAAGCAATGGACCAGTTCATAAAATATGTGTATGCGCGCTGGGCTTTTTCTCCTTCGGTAGCAACCATTGAATTGATCGGCGAGGAAAACCGCTGGGAGGGATTCGACCAGCATGAAAATTATTTCAGCGATTTCTATTCACACGAAAACGACCTGTTGCGCAATCAACTCGGCGATCACGATCATCTGCTTTCCACCAGCTCCACCAATCCCGATCATATTGAGATTTACGAAAACCCCGCTATCGGTTTTATCGACATGCACCATTACGACAACAATTTCAATTGCAACAAAAAGCGTTTCCAAATTGTCAATTCGCGAGGGGTCAAAAAACTGGACAAGCCTTTTCTCTTCGGTGAATTGGGAATGATCAACGGCCCGGTCAATGCAGCCGACGCTGGCGATTATGAAAATTGCAACGATGTCAGCATGCACAACGCGTTATGGGCAACCGCATTCATGGGTGCGGCGGGAGCCGGAATCTATTGGTGGAATTGGTCAAACGACAACTACCGCGCGGCGAATTTTCCCGCACTCCGTTTTTTCATTGATTCGGTTGCGGGAAATGATTATTGCACGGATTTCAGGGAATGGGATGGAAACGGCTTGGAAACATTTTATGAAACCAGAAAGGAACCCGCCACAAAAAGGTGTTATGCCATCGGTTGGGTGCACAACGAAAGTGCCTGGTGGGGAAATATGGATGCAGATTGCAAGGAACGAAACAACAAACAGATGATCCATCCGAAAGACGATGATAAGTCAACGGTTGTGGAAAACCGGGCCGGAAACAGGTTTGTGGTGAAAGGCTTGTTGCCGAATTGGACGTACAACGTGACTTTTTATGACACAAGGATTCCCGGAAAAAAAATCGATTCCCAAAAGGTGAAATCGAACCGACGCGGAACACTGGCTTTGGAATTTCCCGCAAATTGCAATGATTGTGCTTTCAAGATTTCACTCCCCACAAAAAAATTCGGATTCGATGCTTTGTAGGAATGGATAGGAAGCGGAAGCACCTCCTTGTTCACCCACCCTGTTCCCGCCCTCCGTCCCGAAGCATCGGGAAGCGGAGCTCCCTCCCACTGGAGCTATTTCAGCAGCTTTCTGCTTGTTTTTGACCCTTTTACGTCTTGAATCCGCATTTTCCAACCCTGCCCGAAAAGAGCACTTTTCTATTGTCTGTTTCTGGCTATTTCCTTACATTTGCACCCCTTGTAAAAAGCAAGAAACCAATGCCCGATCCGGTTAAGATATTCACAGGCTCCTCTTCCCGCACTTTTGCGGAAAAATTGGCTGCATCCTACGGCCAGCCATTGGGCGATCTTTCCTTCCAGCGTTTCAGCGACGGGGAATTCCAAACTTCCTACGAAGAAACCGTTCGCGGTGCTGTTATCTTTTTGGTTCAATCCACCAATCCACCAACCGATAACCTGTTTGAATTGTTGTTGATGGTCGATGCCGCACGCCGCGCTTCTGCAAAGGAAATCATTGCCGTCATGCCTTATTTCGGTTGGGCACGCCAAGACAGGAAAGACAAACCCCGTGTAGCCATCGGCGCAAAATTGATTGCCGACATGCTGCACACCGCAGGCGTGAATCGTATCATGACAATGGATTTGCACGCCGACCAGATCCAGGGATTTTTCAATGTTCCTGTTGACCATCTTTACGCTTCCACACTTTTCATTCCATACATCGAAAGTTTAAAGCTTCCCAACCTCACAATGGCTGCGCCCGACATGGGAGGAAGCAAACGCGCAAATGCCTACGCAAAACATTTGAAATGCGAAATCGTGATTTGCTACAAGCAACGCTCCAAGGCAAATGTGGTTGACAGCATTACCGCAATCGGGGAAATGGAAGGACGCGATATCGTATTGCTCGACGACATCATTGACACCGGCGGAACACTTTGCAAAGCCGCCGAGATGATGATGGATCGCGGAGCGAAAAGTGTTCGCGCATTGTGCACACACGCCGTGCTCTCGGGCAAGGCGTATGAGAATCTGGAAAAATCAAAAATCACCGAACTGATTGTGACGGATACCATTCCATTGAAACGTGAAAGCCCGAAAATAAAAGTGCTTTCCGTTGCAGGAATGTTTGCCGATGTTTTTCACCGTGTCATTTCTCACGAGTCAATCAGTTCACACTTCATCATGTAATTTTTTATTCACTAACCATAAATCAAAATCACAATGAAATCAGTAGCCATGAGCGGTTCGCTAAGAGCGAACGTAGGGAAAAAAGATGCGAATGGACTGCGTCGTACCGGACAGATTCCTTGTATTCTTTATGGTGGAACGGAGCAAGTGAAATTCACAATGGAAGAGCGATCTTTCAAACCACTTGTCTACACTCCGGATGTCCACATCGTTGAGTTGGATCTCGACGGAAAGAAACACACGGCAATCATGAAGGAGTTGCAGTTGCATCCCGTTACTGACAAGATTTTGCATGTCGATTTCCTTGAAGTCCTTCCCGGCAAAGCCGTGACGATCGAACTTCCGGTGAAATTCGAAGGAACAGCTCCCGGCGTTCGTAACGGCGGAAAGTTGCTTCGTAAAATGCGGAAAATTGTTGCACGCGGTCCCATCGAAAAATTTCCCAACGAATTGACCATCGATGTTTCCAAAATGGAAATCGGTGATGCAGTTCGCGTAGGAGATGTAAAAATTGACGGTTTGAAATTCCTTCACGAACCCAACATTACCATTGTAGCCGTTCGCGTTACACGTAATGTGGTTGAAGAGGAAACAGCCAAACCAGCAGCTACAGCAGCTGCCACTCCTGCTGCCGGAGCCGCCGCACCAGCTGCCGGAGATGCCAAAAAACCTGCTGGCGATGCGAAAAAGCCTGCAGAGAAAAAGAAATAAGCCACAGACTGCACAGATTGAAAAACCGGGAGAAATTTTCTTCCGGTTTTTTATTTGCATAAATCATGCTGCCGCTGCCGCTAAACAAGTGCCGCCGGTTTTCAATTATATTTATGTCCTGAAATGAAATACCTGATTGTCGGACTGGGAAATATCGGTGATGAATATGTTGGTACACGACACAACATTGGATTCGCAGTGCTGGATAAACTCGCGGCGAATGCAAATCTTTCTTTCCGTCACGATCGCCATGCATTTGTAACCGAATACAAATTCAAGGGCAGGAATTTCATTCTCGTCAAGCCCACGACTTTCATGAACCTCAGCGGAAAAGCGGTGCAGTACTGGATGCAGGCTGAAAAAATCCCGTTGGAAAACCTATTGGTGATCACAGATGATATCGCATTGCCCTTTGGAACGATACGAATCAAGTCGAAAGGCGGTGCGGGTGGACACAATGGATTATCGCACATCGAGGAAACGTTGCACACGGCTGAGTATGCGCGCCTGCGCTTCGGCGTGGGAAATGATTTTCCGAAAGGCCGTCAAGTGGAATATGTGTTGGGAAAATGGAATGAGGAACAGAAAAAAATATTGGATGAACGTTTGGAAAAATGTGGCGATGCGATTCGTGCGTTTGGAACAATTGGAATTGGATTGACGATGACGAATTTTAATGGCAAGTGATTTGTGGATTTGCAATTGGATAATTGAAATTTATTTTTTCGCTTGAAGAAATTTTCCCTTTATGTTATCAGTGGACTTTGTGCAGACGAGCGCATGTTTCAGCGCATTCATTTTCCGGAATATGCGGATGTGCATTTTGTGAAATGGGAAAAGCCGTTGACAAATGAATCTCTGGAAAATTATATCACCCGCCTGTTGCAAAAATTTGATCTGACGAAACCTGTTGTCCTGCTTGGACTTTCGTTTGGCGGCGTGGTGGTGCAGGAAGTGGCGAGAAAGATAAATCCAAAAGGTACCATCATCATTTCGAGCATTTCCAGTCCACGTGAAATGCCCTGGTATTTCAGAATGGCGCAACGTGTCGGGCTCTATCGCATTGCACCATTCGGGTTGTTGAGATCGATGAGCGCTTTCGCCCGCCGGATTTTCGGTGCAACACAAGACGACACAAAAAAACTGCTCGCACAATATTCCAAAGAGTGCGATGTCGATTTATTGAAATGGTCGGTGAAACAAATACTCTTGTGGAGAGGCGAAAAATGTCCCGGCAATTTTTTTCACATCCACGGTTCAAGCGACCGGTTGCTTCCCTTGAAAAATAAAAATGTTGATGCAGTGATTGAAGGCGGCGGACATTTTATGGTTTACGAACAGGGGGAAAAAATCGAAATCATTCTTGGCGAACAACTCGAAAGGATTGCACAAAAACTTTAACGCACCGAACCGTTTGATTGCATAGCCCCGGCTGCAGTGGAAAGCCCGCAGTGGAAAAAATATCTTTTGGAAATGAACTTGACGAGGACTTGCAACGAAAGACGGGAAAGAAGAAACTCAGTTGCATCGGCTGTTGCGCTCCAAGAAACAATTGCCGGTTGTCAATAAGAAACAATCGGAAAATCGGCAATCAGCAAATTGGAAATTTTTTCACTTTCTCGCTTTTGCCATGGAGTGCGCCTGGTATTCGCGGGGTGTTTTCCCGGTTACTTTCCTGAAGACGCGATTGAAATGCGAAACATTTCCGAAACCACAGGAGTAGGCGATTTCTGCAATGAGTTTATCGTCGGGCGTTTTCAATTTCCGGCAGGCTTTCTCCACACGCACCTCATTCAAAAAAGTGACGTACGTTTTTCTCGTGTGCTTTTTGAAAAAACGGCAGAACGCTTCGGGAGTCATGTGCACAATTTCCGCAGCCTGACTGACTGAAATTTCCTTGTGAAAATTTTTCAGCGTGAAATCATAAATCGAATGCATGCGTGTTCCCTCCTTTTCGGAAAGGTCGATTCCAACCTCCTCGTCGGAAAGCGGAAAATGTTTGCTGTGATTCAACACCAAATCGGCGAGTTGCAAAAATGCGGTGAGTCGCGCCAATCCCTGTTGCACACGCACGCGCAAAAACGCTTCGGTAATGGCGACATAATCTTCGGGCTCGATCCGGAATCCGCGAACGGAACGAATGGCAAATTGTTTCAGCGCTTCCAATTCGGGAATCGTCAATAGGTTTTCACGCGCTTCCGACACATCGAAATAAACTGAAATCGATTGCGCCTTCAACCAATTCTTTTTCTGGAAGTAAACCGGATCACAATGGAAAACGTGCGGTTGATTGGGACCGAACCAATAAATATCTCCCGAACCGAAATGTCCGGTGAAATTTCCGGCGAGCAAGGTTCCTTCGCCTTTCAGAATCCATGTGAGCTGCACTTCCTGATGCTGATGCAGGTAAGTATAAAAGTGCGGTTGGATTTCCTCTTCAACGGCAATGGAATTATCGCCTGGGATCGGGATTTTAAACGGAAGCGCTTTCATCTTGATTGGTGAAATTATGCGGTAATTAGGTGGAATATTAATCTGTAATGAGTGCTAATTTGCCACTTTGGGTTAAGATTAGCAAATAATTGGCTAAAATCGGGTTAACGACTTTGTAAGTGGTCGTATAGATTTGTATGCGGCATTATTCAAAGGGTTTTGGGAAAATGCCGCATCGGAAATCGTGTTTGCTCAATAGTTTCCGTTAACACACCCACAGTGAACAAGGATCGGAGGGGAAACCGATCCTTGTTTTTTAGTCACAGATTTCGCAGATTTTTTCAGATTGGTTTTCGCAGATTTTTTTTGAGGAGTGCGGCTTGTCACTTGCCCCTTGTCCCCTGTCACTTTTTCCTGGCAACAAACAACCAATCCCACGGCAAGGATCCTTTCAGGTTTTTCGGTGGGTTTTCGATTTCGGTTTCCCACGGGTATTGCAATTTTTTCTGCTGCACCACTTTCATTCCGAACTTCAGCAATTGCATTTCGAATTCTTCGGCGAGATAATGTTTGGTGGGAACACCTCCGACTTTTATGACACCGTCGGTGAGTGACAAATAATCTTCCTTTATTTTTTCGGTAACGTATTTCCGGCTGTCGGCTTCAGTTTCGCCTTGCTGAATCAACACATCGACAATTGATTTGTAAACGTACAGCGAAGATTCAAGAGAAGGAATGACGACGATGAGATGACCGCCTTTTTTTATTGTCGCGGCCATGGTGTGCAACATCTTCACCAGCATTTCGGGTTGATGCGCAATGAGCACATTCGCCGCCACACCCGCATCATATTTTTGCTTCAGTGTTTTGGTGAGATCGTGCACAAAAAAATCGACGTTCTTTTTCTTCTTGAATTTTTTCTTGGCAATGTCAATGCACTTCGAGGAAAAATCACATCCTGAAACATGTTTGCCGCATTTGGAAAGCAACGGGATGAATCCACCGACACCACAACCGAAATCGGCGACGTGGTCTTTTTTTGAAATGTATTTCCGGATCGCCTTGTACAACACGCCCGACTTGTCGGTGTGCAACGAACTCATCACTTCCTTTTCAAATGAGTCGGCTAACTTGTCCCAGTGTTTTGCGTCCATGCGTGAAATGATTTTGAATTCTGAATTCTGAGTTTTGAATTTTCATTTGATTCAGAATTCAGAATTGATTTACCGTTACAACTTCCTCAAGACAGCATTTACACTCACCTTTTCCCCAATGATTTTCTGCAATTGGTCAATCGCAACACGTTCCTGTTTCATCGTGTCGCGTTCTCGGATCGTTACGGTGTTGTCTTGCAAAGTCTGATGGTCAACGGTGATGCAATACGGTGTTCCAATCGCATCCTGTCGGCGATAACGTTTTCCGATCGAGTCTTTGTCTTCGGAAGTGATGTTGTGTTCGTATTTCAGGATGTCGATTATTTCCTGGGCCTTTTCCGGTAAACCGTCCTTGTTTACCAATGGAAGGACAGCCGCCTTGATCGGTGCAAGAAACGGTGGCAGATTCAATACCACACGTTCACTTCCATCCTCGAGCTTTTCATTTTTATACGCTTCCGACAAAATCGCGAGGAACATCCTGTCTAGACCGATGGAAGTTTCAATGACATAAGGCACATAACTTTCATTCAGCTCCGAATCGAAATACTGTAATTTTTTTCCGGAAAATTTTTCGTGGTTCTTCAAATCGAAATCCGTGCGCGAATGAATTCCTTCCAATTCCTTGAACCCGAATGGGAATTCAAATTCAATGTCGCAAGCCGCATCGGCATAATGCGCCAATTTGATATGATCGTGAAAACGGTATTTGCTTTCTGAAAATCCAAGCGCTTCATGCCATCTCATCCGTTCCGATTTCCAATTGTCATACCATTCCACTTGTGTTCCCGGACGAATGAAAAATTGCATTTCCATCTGTTCGAATTCACGCATGCGGAAAATGAATTGGCGTGCGACGATCTCATTGCGGAACGCTTTTCCCGTTTGTGCAATGCCGAATGGGATTTTCATCCTTCCCGTTTTCTGCACATTCAGGAAATTCACGAAAATTCCCTGCGCGGTTTCCGGACGGAGATAAATCGTGTTCGAATCTTCAGCGACAGAACCGAGTTGTGTGGAAAACATCAGGTTGAACTGACGCACTTCCGTCCAGTTTTTCGTTCCTGAAACGGGACAGACAATTTCCAAATCGACAATGATCTGTTTCAATCCATCCATGTCGTTATTCTCGAGTGCGGTTTTGAAACGCGAATTTGTTTCATCGATTTTTTTCTGGTACTCGAGTACACGTGGATTTGTAGAGCGATACATTTCAGCATTGAACGTTTCACCGAAGCGTTTCGCCGCTTTTTCCACTTCCTTGTTTATTTTGTCTTCCTGCTTTTCTACAAAACCTTCAATGAGCTGATCGGCGCGGTATCTTTTTTTCGAATCCTTGTTGTCAATGAGCGGATCGCTGAATGCATCCACGTGACCGGAAGCTTTCCACGTTGTCGGGTGCATGAAAATGGCAGCATCGATTCCCACAATATTTTCGTGGAGCTGTACCATGGATTTCCACCAGTACTCGCGGATGTTTTTTTTCAGCTCGGCTCCGTTCTGTCCGTAATCATAAACGGCACTGAGTCCGTCGTATATTTCACTCGATTGGAAAATGAATCCGTATTCCTTGGAATGCGAAATGATGTTCTTGAAAAGATCTTCGTTATTTGCCATGGGTGCAAAGATAGACTTGGGACGTGAGACTTGAGACGCGCGAGGAAAAAAAGTTTGCCGTGCGGTAATGGATATTTTCGATTGTGAAATGTCGAGTGATTCGTGACTAATTGTTTACCTTCATTTTATGAAATTGTTCCGCCTGTTCATTTTCCTTGTCCCATTTCTTTTTTTTCAAAAACCGATTCATGCACAAGCTCGCATGAATGCGGATTCGCTTTGGAAAGCTTTCAATAACACATCACTGCCCGACACTTCACGGCTGACAGCGATTCACGAATTGGCGTGGCAACAGGTTTTTTCCAATTTCGATTCGGCGATTGTCCTTGCGAAAATGGAATTGAGTTATGCCGAGAAAACAAACAATAAAAAATATCAAGCGGGTGCCGACAATTCCATCGGGATTGCCTACATCAACATGGGCGATTATAAAAATGCATTGGTGTACAATCAGCGTTCGTATGACATCAGAAAAGAAATGCATGAGAAAAAGGGAATGGCGGCGGCGTTGAACAACATCGGTATCGTTTACAACTATGAAGGGGATGTGGCAACGGCAATTGATTATTGGCAACGAAGCTTGAAATTGAAATTGGAAATCGGTGACATGGCGGGTGTGGCTGCGTCGTACAGTAATCTCGGATTGATTTACGGAAAACAAAAGATGGATGACAAGGCGTTGGATTTTTTCATGACCAGCCTGCACATCAGGGATTCATTGAAAGACAGCCGCGCACTGGAGGATTCGTATTCCAAATTATCCGCATTTTACGGCGACAGGAAAAATTTCGTGAAGTCGCGGGAGTATACCTTGAAAGCCATTGAAATCGGAATCCAGCTCCATCACAAAGTGGAGTTGGGAAACAATTATGAAAATCTCGGATTGACTTTCGATAAAATGGATGAGCCCGATTCGGCGGAAAAATATTTCAACATCGCCCTGCAATACAGAACGGAAGCAAAGGATGAGGACGGGATTGCAGATTGTTACGGCGATTTGGGTTCGCTGCTGCTCTCGCGCGGGCAAGTTGAAAAGGCAATCGATTTCCTGACGAAGTGCCGGACAATGTCAATACAACAGGGAGATGCGGAATTGGAAGGTCTTGCCTGCCACGAATTGGCGGATGCCTTGGAAAAGAAAGGCGATTTTAAAAATGCGCTGATCGATTTGAAACGTTCCGACTTCATCAAGGATTCGCTCAATACACTTGAAAAATCAAAAAGCATTTCGCAGAAAATATTGCAATATGAATTTGAAAGACGTGCACTCGCCGACAGTCTGCATGACGTGAAGGAAAATGCGGTGAAAGACCTGAAACGAAAAGAGGAAGTGCATCAGCAGAAAATTTATGCCGTTGCCGGAGTCATTGGATTTTTGCTCATGGTAATGATTGCATTCATTCTTCTCAGGGGTTACCGCCAGAAACAAAAAAACAACGAGGCGTTGGAAACGAAAAACCGGATCATTACCGAACAGAAGCACGAAGTTGAAAATCAGAAATTGCTCCTCGAGGAGAAAAACAAGGAAGTGCTCGACTCCATCAATTATGCGCAGCGTTTGCAGCAGGCCATTCTTCCCTCTGAAAAAACATGGCTTGACTTTTTTCCCGACAGTTTCATTTTCTATAAACCGAAAGATATTGTTGCGGGCGATTTTTATTGGGTGGAAAATTCCGCAGACAAGATTCTTTTCGCGGCCGCAGATTGTACAGGACACGGTGTTCCGGGCGCACTCGTGAGCGTCGTGTGCAGCAATGCGCTCAACCGCGCAGTGAAGGAATTCGGGTTGACCGATCCGGGAAAAATTCTTGACAAGGTGACGGAATTGGTTTTGGAAACTTTTTCCGAAAGCGAGAATGAGGTGAATGATGGAATGGATATTTCGCTGTGCTGTCTCGATAAAAAAACAAACAAGGTGCTTTGGGCCGGAGCAAACAATCCGCTGTGGGTGATCTTTCCGGATGAGAACAGGATCACGGAATTGAAACCGGACAAACAGCCGATCGGGCAATTTGACCATCGCAAACCATTCACCACACAAAGCATTCAATTGAAACCGGGTTCATTCCTTTATCTTTTCACCGATGGTTATGCGGATCAGTTCGGCGGACCGCAGGGGAAAAAATTCAAGTACAAACATTTCGGCGAAACAATATTGGCGATCAACAAATTGAAAATGTCGGAGCAGAACAGGATTCTTGAAAAGACGTTCATGGATTGGAGAACATGGCCCACTGCACAAGGCGATGCAAAAAATCTCGATCAGGTGGATGATGTTTGTGTGATCGGCATAAGAATGGTTTGAACGTTGAACCGTTGGAAAGTTTTCGCTGCTTGTTCCATTTGCAATTCATCGTGATGAAAAAGAAATTGGCGGGAACGATCGGTATGCGGAAACAGTTATTTTTATATTGACCCAACCCCAAGTGTGTATGCGATTATTTTTCATTTCCATTTTTTCCATTTGTGTTTTTTCCATGCCCGCATTTTCGCAGCATACCGTCATGCAGCGATTGTACCGCCACATGATCGACACAACAAAATCCGCTCCCGAAAAACTTTCCCTGCTGGAGTACGCCATTATTGACGCTTGCGCATCCGACACATCGGCTGTTCCAAATCTTTTTTCCGAATACCGCAACGTTGAAAAAAAAGTCAATCCCGCTTTTGAAAAATATACAGTCGGTGAACAGCAGGCATTGCTTTTTCAGATGAGAGGTCAGGTGGAAAAAGCGCGTGCGTTGATTGATTCGTTGTCACGCGCAGTGAATAAAAAGGAATTGCTCGCAATGAAAGTGGAACTGGATTATTCGCGCTCGTTCATTATTTTCAATTCACACAACGAATCGGAACATCCTGCGATTGACAGTTTTTACAGATCATCCGTGCGATTGTCACATGATGTTGGCAATTGGCTGATGGAAGGTTCTTATTGGGTGGCCTGGTCGAAATTCCGTTTCAACGAAAAAACAAAACCGGAATATCAGGGCAAAGGGGCTGACATTTTCAATTTTTCCGATTCTGCGCTTGTCATTTTCCAGCGGCATCAAATGGATTTCCTCTATGAAAAGACAGCCATTTCCGAAGCCAGATTTTATTTCCTCCAGAAGAACAACGGCAAGGCGGAAGAGCTGATACTTCCTATTTTGGCTGTAGCGGAAAAAATACATGATACAACATCGTTGATCACTTCGTATGGATTGCTCGGTGGCATTTATGCAGAAATCCAGAATTACGGGGAAAGTGAAAAAAACTGCATGAAGGCAATGGCACTTGCCGAAAAGGGAAATAATTTTTCATCCATGAGCAGTTTGTCTCATCGGCTTTCCATTGATTATTGCAATGAGCACGACACGGCAAAAACATTGTATTACGGAAGAAAGAGCATTGTCTATAATGACCTTGCAGGAAATAAATACAATGAACCGTTGGTGATGGGCGATTATGGCAATGTGTTGCTTGCGTTCGGGTTTCTTGACAGTGCGAAATATTACCAGAAAATCGCGTTGGACGATCGCATAAAATTCAACAATCACGAAGGGCAACTTTATTCCTACAATTCATTGGGATCACTTGCGCTGCACGAAAAGAATTTTTCGGACGCTGTGGATTACGGCGAAAAGGCGTTGGAGCTTGAGAATAAATACCATTATGGAATTTACAACGATGTGATTTACTATAATCTCTACAATGGTTATGAAGGGATGAAAAATTGGGAAAAGGCTTTTCTCTACATGAAAAAATACCATGTTGCAAAAGATTCCCTGGACAGCTTGAGCAACAAAACACATATTGCCGACCTGCAGGCTTCCTTTGAACAGAAACGGATGAAGGAACAGTTCGATTTCAAGCAGAATCTTTCCCGCATGGAAAATGAAAGACAGGAACAGAAAAGCGCTTCCATCAGGAATTTACTGTTGTCCGGAATGCTCGCTGTATTGGTGATTCTCGGTTTTGTTTTCCGCAGTTACAGGATCAAGAACAAATCGAACAAGATGCTTGCACAAAAAAATACGGAGATTGCACAACAGAAAGAAATCGTGGAGGAAAAGCAAAAGGAAATTCTCGATTCCATCCACTACGCAAAACGGATCCAGCAATCGCTTCTGCCGACTGAAAAATTCATTGACAAGAGTTTGAAACGATTGAATAAAAAATAGTTTGTCTGGAAATCCTACTCGAAATCAGCATTAATCTTTTTATTATATATTTAAGTAAGTAACTCTGAAAATAATTAACCTCCGTTCAACCCATTTCAATTTATGAAATTCATTTTCGCTTTCATTTTTTCCTGCATTGTCGGTCCTGCGTTTGCACAAGCCGCATTCTCCATGGATGTGGATTCCGGCTGTGCACCCATGTGCATTAATTTTCAAGATCAGGCAACCAATGCAACAGCTTGGTCCTGGAATTTCGGTGATGCGTCCACCCCTTCAACCTTTCAGAGTCCTGCCCATTGCTTTATCAATGGCGGTACATACACTGTTACATTAACAGAAACTTTTGCGAGCGGTACAAGTTCCGTTTCCCATACTGTATTTGTTTTCCCGAATCCAATTGGTGCGTTCTCGTTTGCATATAATGGAAATAATACCGTCACATTTACCGACCAGTCAACAGGTGCTGCAAGTTGGGAATGGTATTTTGGCGACAACACTGCAATTTCAACATTGCAAAATCCTGTCCACACGTATGCGTCGTCGAGCACCTACTCCGTTTTTTTATCGGTCACTTCCGGTCACGGCTGTGTAGATACCATTTCCCAAGTTATAATGCCAACAGGCATCAATGATTACAATAAAACAATTGGTTGGAATATTTTTCCAAATCCTGCAAACGGGCAAATTACGTTGCAGTTTAATTCACCATTGTTGCAACCTGAAATTATCAGTGTGGAAAATGTATTGGGGGAAATTATTTTGCGCGAAGAAATTTCCGGAACAACAACAATTGACCTTGAGGGAAATGCTGCCGGAATTTATTTTATCCGACTGGGAAATGGGCCCGCACAAAAGCTGGTAATTGAAAAGTGAAAAAACTTTTCCAACAATAAACCCAAACTCAAAAAGCCACATGCCCGCGCACTGCCCATACATGCACGGGACCACGGTCTTTATTGTAAGCGGGATTATTCACAAACTGGTAATCGAGCGACAACCATAAATTGTTTGTGATCTGCGCGGAATAATAAGTCTCTGCAATCTGTTCCAATCCGTAATGTGGCAATTTTCCATCACCGATCAAGAATCCATAACCGCCCTGATTCAGAAAATCAATGTGGTCTTTTGAAATCCCATTGACAGAAAACGCTGCGCCGAAAATATCATCTTTCCTTTTCCAGTACGATCCGTCAATCTGGATTCCCGCTTGAACATTCTGATCGATTTCCGTAAACACCCATGTTGCCGTGTGTCCGTCATTGTATCCTGCACGCATGAAAACGCCGAAATGTGCATTCAACTGTTGTTCCACATTCACACCGAAACCGTATTTCATTCCGCCATAAGTGGTACGCGAATCCACATTGAGTGAAGAATCATTTCCGAGATGATATTGCAGAAGTGCGTCCTGATAATTTCCCGCGCGCGAAAGATTCCTGAAACCAAGTACACGAATGGTTCCCGCATGACCATCCTTTCCCCAACTTCTTTCCAGCTCCAACGATTCACCATGCGCCTTCGCGAGATTGTGATCGAACACTCCGCCATTCGCAACTTTCGGAACCATTGTTCCCGACAGACGAACACTCCACGGTCCGCGGGTATATTCTGTAATGAATCCCCATGTGTAGCCGCGTGTATTTGCCGGATAGTCCCATGCACCATTGCTCATCAACGACCAGTTCATGAATTGTGTTCGCGGATCGTGACTGTATGAATTGCAATCGTAAACATCGGCAATGGAAAATTTTCCGGCGGTGATTGTCAAACGGTTTTTCGGAGTCCATCCCGCAAGTTGATTCACATCGCCTGCGGTCCATTCCTTTTCATCGCCCAGCGCAATGGTCTGGCGCAAAAACATCCGTGCAATATATAATGCAGGTGAAGGATCGCCGATGCGGAAACATTCCCCGTTCGTAAATCCTGCAATTCCCAATGCTGAACTGATTCCTTTTCCTCCGGCGATTTCCGGATTGAAATAAAACTCGCCGCCTTTCCACAATCTTCTTCCGAGAAAAAAAGTCGATGTCACGGAAAATGCCTTTTCACGAACGGAATCCAAACTGTTTTGTCCTGCATAAGGCGCATGGAATCCGGGATGGCCTTGCATGATTCCGGTGAATTGGAAATGCCAGCTCCAATTTTCGGTTGAATCCTTTTGTGCGGAAACAATTTGCGAAGACACAATCGCAAGGAGGAAGAAAAGTTTTTTCATGGGGCGGTTGCGGGCGGCGCACAATTTTACGGTGAATTTTTTAATTGAAGCATTGCCGAATAAAAATAACTGCCAACCGGCAAGCTGCAATCGGCAACTTTTTTCCCTTCTCACATCTCACATCTCAAGTCTCAAGTCTATCTTTACACCATGATAGAAATCGGAAGGACACTCATCTCGGATGATCTTGTAGAAAAAAAATTCGTGTGCGACCTCAATGCCTGCAAGGGAGCCTGTTGTGTGCATGGCGATTCGGGTGCGCCGCTCGAAGAGGATGAAGTGAAAATCATGGAGGAGATTTTTCCGTCGGTGAAACCTTTCATGACAAAAAAAGGAATTGCCGCGGTGGAAAAACAGGGAACGTGGGTGAAAGATTCCGATGGCGACAAGGTGACTCCGCTTGTGGATGAAAACAAGGAATGCGCTTATACCTATTTTGAAAATGGAATGGCTTTGTGTGCGATTGAAAAAGCGCACAAGGAAGGAAAAGTGAAATTCCAGAAACCGGTTTCGTGTCATTTATATCCGGTGAGAATTACGCCTTACAAAAAATTCGATGCGGTGAATTATGAGGTGTGGGACATTTGCAAACCTGCATGTGCGTGTGGAGAAAAACTGGAAGTGCCCGTTTACAAATTCGTGAAAACGGCATTGATCAGAAAATACGGGAAGGAATGGTTTGCACAATTGGAAAGTGCGGCAAAATTCATCGAGTCGAACGGCAAAAAGAAGAAGTCCCGTTAATGTTTTCTTTTCCAGCAATTTATGAGTCGCCAAAAACAAGGAGCCTCTGAAACCCTTGTCAGCAAAGGGACACAGAAAGCGATGGGCTGAAAACCGATATTGTCATAAAATCGAAATATGCAATAGGCAAGGCAATAATTTTATCAATTTTTTCGTACTCCCCATCCAAGTCCCGTCAACATTGAAAAGAAGATAGTTTATTAGTCGTTATCAACAAAATCGAATTGCTTACTGTGTTTAAAACTTTGGTCTAATGTTAATTGAATAGACTTGACTGTTATCCCGTTTTTGTAAAAATTTGTCTTGTGTCAAATGAGTGCTATGTATGACACAAAAACAGCAGGCTTCATGCCTGCTTTTTTCGCCAGAAGCACCTTACAATCATCAGAAAATACACAGCATACCCCGAAGGAGGCAATTAATTTATGGCAGAATCATCAAATGAACCCATACTGATCGAGAACAAGGACCGTTTTGTTCTCTTCCCGGTTCAACACCGTGACATTTGGGAAATGTACAAGAAGGCCGAAGCGAGTTTCTGGACCGCCGAAGAAATTGACCTCTCCCCTGACCTGACCGATTGGGCCAATAAATTGAATGATGATGAACGTTACTTCATCAAGAATGTCCTTGCATTTTTTGCCGCGAGCGATGGTATCGTAAATGAAAATCTCGCCATCAATTTCATGTGCACCGTCCAGTATCCCGAAGCGCGTTGCTTTTACGGTTACCAGATCATGATGGAAAACATTCACAGCGAAACCTATTCGTTGCTGATTGACACTTACATAAAAGACCCGACTGAAAAAGACCGTCTCTTCCACGCTGTCGACACTGTTCCCGCCGTGAAAAACAAGGCACAATGGGCGATGCGCTGGATTGCAAACGGAAGTTTTGCGGAACGATTGATTGCCTTTGCCGCAGTGGAAGGAATTTTCTTCTCCGGTTCCTTCTGTTCCATTTTCTGGTTGAAGAAACGCGGATTGATGCCTGGACTTTCCTTTTCCAATGAATTGATTTCACGCGACGAAGGTTTGCATTGCGATTTCGCTTGCCTGCTGTACACGAAACACTTGAAAAACAAATTGTCGGAGCAACAGGTAACGGACATCATCACCAATGCGGTTGTCATTGAAAAGGAATTCGTGACGGATTCGCTTCCTGTAAAACTCATCGGCATGAATGCCGACCTGATGTGCCAGTACATTGAATTTGTTGCCGATCGCTTGTTGCTTTCCTTGGGTTGCAAAAAAGTGTACAACGCAACCAATCCTTTTGATTTCATGGAAATGATTTCATTGCAGGGCAAAACAAACTTTTTTGAAAAACGTGTTGCGGAATACCAGAAAGCCGGAGTGGCGGGCGACAACGCGAAAAACGTTTTCTCACTCGACGAGGATTTTTAAAATGAAATGAATGCTCTTCATGGAATTGTCATGTGAAGGTGTGTAAAGAAATAAATACCGAACTGTTCTCCCAATCCTAACAAAATAAAACGCTCGCATTATGTATGTAATCAAACGCGACGGAAGCAAAGAGTCCGTGAAATTCGACAAGATCACGGCCCGTATCCAAAAACTCTGCTATGCACTCGACTCCGTTCACGTGAATCCTGTTGAAGTTGCCATGAAGGTGATTCAGGGAATTTATCCTGGAGTGACCACAAGTGAACTCGATAACCTTGCCGCTGAAACTGCTGCGTCATTGACAACCACCCACCCGGATTATGCGCTGCTTGCATCACGCATTGCAGTTTCCAATTTGCATAAGAACACTGAAAAATCATTTTCGAAAACAATCGATCTCCTTTACAATTATCTCGATCCGAAAACCGGACAGAAAGCGGCGCTGATTGCGGATGATGTGTATGAGATAATCAAGAACAATGCGCAACTGCTCGACTCTTCCATTATTTATGACCGCGATTTCGGTTATGATTATTTCGGATTCAAGACACTTGAGCGTTCGTACCTGTTGAAGCTGCACGGAAAAGTTGCCGAGCGTCCGCAACACATGCTCATGCGCGTATCGGTGGGCATTCACAAGGAAGATGTGGAATCTGCAATTGAAACGTACAATCTGATGAGCGAACGTTGGTTCACACACGCAACACCGACGCTTTTCAATTCCGGAACACCGAAACCACAAATGTCTTCCTGCTTTTTGTTGACAGTGAAAGACGACAGCATCGATGGAATTTACGACACGCTGAAAAACTGCGCGAAAATTTCCCAAAGCGCAGGCGGAATCGGATTGAGCATCCACAACATCCGTGCAACCGGTTCATACATCAAGGGCACCAACGGAACTTCAAACGGAATCATTCCGATGTTGCGTGTTTACAACGACACCGCACGTTATGTGGATCAAGGCGGTGGAAAACGCAAAGGTTCTTTCGCAATTTATCTCGAGCCTTGGCATGCCGACATTTTCGAATTCCTTGACATCAGGAAAAATAACGGTAAGGAAGAAATGCGTGCGCGTGATTTGTTCACCGCCATGTGGACTCCCGATCTGTTCATGAAACGCGTAAAGGAAAATGGCGATTGGTCCTTGTTCTGTCCGAACGAAGCGCCTGGTCTTGCCGATTGCTGGGGAGAGGAATTTGAAAAATTATACACACGCTACGAAGAGGAAGGGAAATTCCGCAAACAAATCAAGGCGCAGGATTTGTGGTTCGCAATTCTTGAATCGCAAATTGAAACGGGAAATCCGTACATGCTTTTCAAAGATGCGGCGAATCGCAAAAGCAACCAGCAGAATCTCGGAACAATCAAATCGTCGAACCTCTGCACGGAAATCATCGAATACACTTCTGCCGACGAAATCGCGGTTTGCAATCTTGCCTCACTCGCACTTCCCCGTTTTGTAGATCAAGGCGCTTTCGATCACCAACGCTTGTTCGAAGTGACTTATCACGTTACCAAAAACCTGAACAAGATCATTGACGGAAATTATTATCCGGTTCCCGAAGCGCGCCGTTCCAACATGCGTCACCGCCCGATCGGTTTGGGCATCCAAGGACTTGCCGACGTGTTCATTTTGTTGCGTCTTCCATTTGATTCCGAAGATGCCCGGAAACTGAATGCGGAAATCCACGAGACAATTTATTATGCGGCAATGACTGCATCAAAAGATCTCGCGAAAAAAGACGGTCCTTACGAAACATTCCCCGGCTCTCCGGTTTCAAAAGGAATTTTCCAATTCGACATGTGGAATGTTACGCCAAGCCCCCGTTGGGAATGGGACATCCTGAAAGAGGAAGTGAAAAAACACGGCGTAAGAAATTCACTTTTGCTCGCACCGATGCCAACCGCTTCCACTTCGCAAATCCTCGGCAACAACGAGTGTTTCGAACCGTACACTTCAAACATTTACACACGCCGCGTACTCTCCGGAGAATTCGTGGTGGTGAATAAACATCTATTGAAAGACCTCGTGAAACTCGGATTGTGGAGCGATAACCTGAAAAATAAAATCGTTGCTGCGAATGGTTCCGTACAGGAGATTCCTGAAATTCCACAGAACATAAAAGATTTGTATCGCACAGTGTGGGAAATTTCACAACGCGCATTGATTGATATGGCTGCCGACCGTGGCGCGTTCATTTGCCAATCACAATCACTGAATCTTTTTGTACCGAGTGCGAATTTCGCGAAACTCACATCCATGCATTTCTACGCTTGGGAAAAAGGATTGAAAACCGGAATGTATTACCTCCGTACAAAAGCCGCTGCAGACGCCATCAAATTCACCGTCGATCAGGCCGCATTGGATCAGCCGAATACCGAAGAGGTATTGCAACCTGTTTCCGTTGATCAGGGTATGGCGGAAATTTCCTGCTCTCTCGACAATCCGGATGCATGTGAAGCTTGTGGAAGTTAATCCCCCAGTTGATTTTTGAAAATTTATTCGTCGGAAATCCTTTCATTGAAAAATGGGAGGATTTTCGGTTTTCAAGAATTCCCCTGACAATTCGTACTTTCAGCACTCGGAATATAACCTCTGTGAAAAAGTCCTTTCCTATCAACAAATTTTTGTCCCAACTGAAATTTTTTGCGATCCATTCGCGCATGAGATTTTCTTTCGTCCTGTTTTTTGTTTTTTTTACCGCCCACATTTTCGCACAGCCCGATTCACTTCGCGCGCTGGTGAACAAGGCGAATTCCGACACGGCGAAATTCCGAATCTGCAATGAACTCAGCGTTACGTTTTCCACTTTGGACAATCGGTCTGCCATTTTTTTTGCAAGGCAAGCGGTGGGAATTGCAACAAAAAGAAAAGACAAGCTGGGAAAATCGGAAGCGATGAATAACTTGGGTTATGCATTGTTTTATTCGGGAAAAAGCGACAGCGCTCTGATTATTTTTTTGCAGTCGATCCAACTCGCAAGGGAAGTCGGCGACAGCAACAATGTGATTTTCGCCATGAACAGGTTGGGATTCATCTATCGCGAAAAAGGCGATTTCCCGAAAGCACTGATCGCTTACAATCAGGCATTGGCTTCCAACGTCAACGAAAAAAATGTTTCCGAAGCCGCAAACTCCTATCTCAACATCGGCGTTGTTTACAATGATGAAAACAACCTGAAAGACGCCTTGCGTTACGAAGAGAAAGGCCTGGAACTTTATCGGAAAACCAATGACGAAGCACGCATTGCCAATGCATTGGCAAGGATCGGAAATGTGTACATGGACATGACCGACACTTCGAAAGCGTTGGATTATTATGAGCAGTCGCGGGCATTGTTTTCGAGGAACAACAATCCGCGCGGTGTTGCAATTTGCCTGAACAACATTGCCAACATTTACAAAGGCCATCATGAAATGCAAAAGGCGATTGATTATTACAATCGTGCGTTGACGATTCGCGAAACGATCGGCGACAAAAATGGCGTTGCGTTGATTTGCAATAATCTCGGAACCATTTATGAGGAACTCCAGCAATTTGAAAAAGCGATTTTTTATCTCAACAAAAGCCTGGAGATTGCACGCGACCTCGACTACCGCGACCAAATGAAAGCGAATTACATCGGACTTTCCGAGACGTATGAAAAACTCGGTGACGATAAAAAGGCGCTGGAATTCTACAAACTGTTTTTCGCCATCAACGACAGCATGTTCAACGAGAAGAACAACAAACAGGTGAATGAACTCAATACGAAATTCGATACGGAACGGAAACAGAAACAACTCGAATCGATTTCAAAACAAAAGGATTTGATAGCAGTGGCATACGACCAACAAAACAAAAGGTATGTGTTCATGGTGTGTGCGCTGCTGCTGGTGCTCATTCTTGTATTGGTCGTTTGGAGAAATGCAAGGAGATCGAGACGTGCAAATGAGATCCTGAAAAAACAGAAAAATGAGATCACGCTTCAAAAGAAAATAGTGGAAGAGCAGAATCGCGATATTCTCGACAGCATCAATTATGCACAACGCATACAGCACGCGGTGTTGCCCTCGCAGGAAGAGATGCACGAACTGTTTCCAAAATCATTCGTCTTTTTCCGCCCGCGCGATATTGTGAGTGGAGATTTCTGGTGGATCGGACAAAGCGGAAAAATAAAAATCATTGCGGTGGCGGATTGTACCGGTCATGGTGTTCCGGGCGCATTCATGTCGCTCATCGGCAATACGGCGTTGAATGAAGTGGTCAAGGAAAAACACATTACCGATCCGGGCGAAATCCTTACGCATCTCGCACAGAATATCGTTGCCGCACTCAAACAGGATACAAAAGCGGTTTCCCCTGACGATTATTCGATGGGATTGGTGAAGGACGGAATGGACATTGCGCTTTGTTGCATTGATGAAGAAAAAGGCGAACTGAAATTTTCTGGCGCGAACAATCCGATTTATTATGTGAGCAATGGAATCATGCACGAAATAAAAGGCGATCGTCAGCCTGTCGGGATTTTCACGAAGGAATTGAAACCATTTACGACACACACGCTTTCATTGAAAGACCTCGACTCGGTTTATATTTTCACCGATGGTTATGCCGATCAATTCGGTGGCGGTACCGGAAAAAAATTCAAGTACAGCCAATTGAAACAATTGTTGTTCGACAATCACAAAAAGTCGCCCGAGGAACAGGAAAAGGAATTGGAATCTGCGTTTCAATCGTGGAAAGGAAATCTTGATCAGGTGGATGACATTCTTGTGACGGGGATCAAGATTGGATGATGTGCTGATCTGTTTATTTGCCGATGAATATATTATTGAAATCCGTTCACCCTCACATCAACAAGTTTTTCTCAATGTGTCCATGTAATTCCAAGTGTACCGGCTTGCACGTAAAATCTTGACATTTCAATTTTTCCCGAAGGCGAGAGCGGATATTGCAATCGCATGTCCAATCCCAAAAAACCTTTTCCGATTTCCTTTTCTGCGCCAAAGCCGAGAACGGCAGCATAACATCGGTCATTCAAATCCTTGATGGAATATCCGGAAAAACCGTGATCGAAATTATATTGCTTGTCGTCGTATGTTCTTGAATGTGCGCCGAACATGTTCATGCAAATCTCCGGACCGGCAAATGCATTGACATATATTTTATTGATTGGCACACTGTATTTTGCGAAAAAAGGAAACTCAACAACACCCACACGGAAATCATCATGAAAAGAATAAAGTGCGGGAGCCATGCTTTTCGTAACCCCATTCTGCTCAATGCCGTCGGAACGTGATCCGTAAGTTGCCACTTGCGGACAAACCTCCACTGCAAAATTTTCGTTCAGCTGTTTGCAAGCCATCAATCCGATTTGCAAGGCAAAAACATTTTTATTCCGCTCTCCCGGCAACTTTGAAAAATCGGACATTCCAAAACCTATTCTTGGTCCAAACCTGAATCCGGGAGTTTGGGCAACAGCATTCAGTGAAACAAAAAACAAGAAAACAATCCTGACCGCTCGCATGAAATCTCCTTTATTTATTATACGTATCCCATCGCCAAACGATGCCTCTTTATCGGTTTTTATTTGTTAAAAGATGGAGAAATGTTTCAGAGAAGAATAATCATTAATTTTCACTCCGATAGCGATCCTGCCAATCATTGATTTTTCCCATGAAACGAGTCACTTCCATCGGCGGAATTTTTTTCAAGTGCGACAATCCGCAAGCACAACGCGAATGGTATGCGAATCATCTCGGATTCAAAACCGACGATTACGGCACAACCTTCGAGTGGCGGAAATCGGATTCTCCCAATGAAAAGGGATATTCCGTGTGGAGCACCTTTCCGAAAGACTCGGATTATTTTGCCCCGTCGAAAAAGGAATTCATGATCAATTTCCGTGTGGAGAGTCTGGAATTGCTATTGGAGGAATTGAAAAAGGAAGGTGTGGAGATTGTCGGTGAGATCCAGGATTTCGAATACGGAAAATTCGCGCACGTGATGGATCCGGAAGGGAACAAGATTGAACTGTGGGAAGCGCTTGATGATGAGTTTGGAAAAATGGTAGGTGAAGTGGTGACGAAATAATCAAGTTCCCTTAAAAAAACAGATGTTCAATATAAATTCCAAAAAACAGGTAACAGATTCCAAAAAGCATTTGTTTTCATTGGCGAATTTGGAATCTGTGCGTTTGGAATCAGAAACCTCAATTGGGAATTTTGATTTTTGAAATCATTTCGCCGATTAAATTACCAGTGAATCGTGATTAGAAAAATCCAACTCGCGGTTTTTATTCTTGTTGCACTCGCCTGTGCCGCATTGATTCTAACCACCCAACCGCCATTCAGGAATCATATTCCCGTTTTCTGGGGCATTTATGGTGTCGGCTTTCATGCCGCCTTGAATATAATCATGCGGATTTATTATCAGAATAAACCGGATCCTATTGGAGAAAAGGCGAATGAGCTGTCCAACTATTTCAAACTGAATTTGATTCTCACACTAATTGCATTCATCCTTTTTGCCGTATTCGGAATAATGACAGTGGTGATGACGTGGAAAAAATAATTTACACACTACTTTTTCTTCGTTGGTTTCGGTTTCAATGTTTTTGCATATTCGAAACTCAAATCCAAATATTTTTTCAATTCTTTTGTTTTCTTCAACAATTCATCTGGAACAAGTACGTATTCTTTCATCACCGCTCCGTACTGTTCATACAATTTCGTCTTGTATTTCTTGATGAATTTTTCACGTTCCTCTTCCGGCAAACGGATTCCCACTGTGGCGTCTTTTGCAAGCAGAGTGAACATATTCCCGTTCAACGAAGTGTATGGAATGGTTGCTCCCTTCCGTTCAATTTTCGGATTTGTTGCAAGGAGCTTTTCGTATAGGATCACCTTTTCGGAATAATCATTTTGTTTCGCCATCGGATTGCATTTTGTTTTTGGATTTCACCAATTCCGTCAATTTCATTTTTGTTTCATCCCATTCCTCGTCAATGATGCTGTAGAATGCAACATTTATTTTTCCCGTCGGCCGGATAACCATATTGCGGTGCAACCCTTCAAATTTTCCACCGATCCTTTCCACCGCTTTTCTCGAACGGGAATTCTTTTCCGAAATCCTGAATTCCACACGTACGGTTTTCAATTCTTCAAAACAATGTGTGAGCAACAATAATTTGCATTCGTCATTGAATCCCTTTCCCCAATATTCCGGCAAATAGAATGTCCAGCCTATCTCAAGGTTTCGGTGCGCCTCATCCAACTTCAAATAACGTGTACTGCCGATGATCCTGTTTTTTGTCTTGTCAATGATTACAAAAGGATATTGTTCGCCTTTCTGCTTGAGCACAAGCGCCTCCTTCAACGCTTCCAGTAATTTTTCTTCCGGCATGCTTCTCCCCATCCACATCGACCAAATCATTTCTTCGCGGGAGAACTTGAGCAATTCTTCAAAATGCTTTTCCTCCAAAGGCAACAACAAGACTTTTTCGCCTTCGAGTTTCAGGGAATGTTCAATCCAGTTTGACATTTTGCGTTTGCAATCGTTGGTTATTTTTCGGCGAACAAAAAATTTGGCAAGCTGATGACTCTCATTATTAATCTGCACATCATTAATTTGCACATTGATCTTGCAAAGAGATTTTCCTATTCGAGAAACTCTCTCACAATGATTCCAATCTTCTCCCCTTCCACCAAAAATCCATCATGCCCGAACGGAGAATCGATCTCCACAAATTTTGCATTCGGGATATGTTCCGCCAAAAATTCCTGTTCGTCAACCGGACACAACATATCGCTGCTGATTCCAATCACGATTGTTTTCGCTTTTATTTTTTTCAAAACATCTTCCATCTTTCCACGATCGCGCGCAACATTGTGCGAGTCCATCGATTTTGTCAACAGCCAATAGGAATACGCGTTGAAACGCTTCACCAATTTTTCGCCCTGGTAATGGATGTAGGATTCCGAACGGAAATTCTCGATGCGGTCATCTTCGTCGGTTTGTGTTTTTACGAAAGCGCGGTAATTCCTGTACGTCAACATACCGATGGCGCGTGCGGTTTTCAAACCTTTCGCTCCCGCATGATTGTTTTTTTCCCCGAATGTAGGATCCGTTTCAATCGCCAAACGCTGTGCTGTGTGAATGGCAATTCCCCAAGCACTTTCACGCGCACCTGTTGCCACGAGCGCGAGGTTTTCGATTTTGTCATTTTCCATAATCGCCCACTCCGCACATTGGTATCCACCCATCGATCCGCCAATGAGCAAATGGATTTTTTCGATTCCCAAATGTTCGCGCAATAGGATTGTTGCACGGACAATATCACGGATTGTAAAAACCGGAAAGTCGTTGTAATAATTTTTTCCCGTTTCCCCATTCACACTCATCGGTCCGGACGAGCCGTAACACGACGATGGAATATTCATGCACACAATGAAATATTCCTGTGGATCAATTGCCTTTCCTGTACCAATCAAATCGGGCCACCAGTCGGCGCAATCCGCACTCGCGGTAAGTGCATGACACACCCACACGACTTTGCTTTTGCCGGGAATGAAATTTCCGTACGTGCAATACGCCAACTCGAGTGCGGGAAGAGCCTTGTCCGCCTCCGTGACAAATGCCGCTTTACTGTGAAATATCCTGGTTTCCATGGAAAGAATGCTCGAAGATAATCAAGTGTTTTGGTCAAAATAGTACTCCATTGGGAGAAGGCGTTTTTCTATCTTTGAATTCCTTTAGCAACTCCTATGAAAATCACCCTCAATCGTCTTGATGATGCCTTCCATTTCGAAGCGAAAAATGAACATGGAAATACGATGCATTTCGACCTCGGTCCCGAATCGGGCGGGCATGGAAAAGGCGTTCGTCCGATGCAGAGTTTGCTCATGGCCATGGGAGGATGCAGTGCCGTTGACATCATCATGATCCTGAAAAAACAAAAACAGGAGATCACCGATTTCAAGATAGAAATTGAGGGCGAGCGCGAAAAGGGAAAAGAACCTTCGCTGTGGGAAACCGCAAAAGCTATTTTTCATCTCGAAGGAAACATCGATCCGGAAAAAGCGAAACGTGCGGTTCAACTCTCGCTCGAAAAATACTGTTCCGTTTCACAAACACTCGAAAAAGCCGGAGCGAAAATTTCCTGGGAAATTTTTATCAATGGAAAAAAAATTTAGTTGTCGGTTTCCGGTTGTCAGTTATCAGAAGACTGAAAGCCGAAAACGGATAACGGACAACTCACTATGAAGCCTGAAACAAAAGCAATCCGAATTCAAAACGAACGTTCGCAGGAGCATGAACATTCCGTTCCGTTATTTCTCACTTCGAGTTTTGTGTTTGATGATTCGGAACACATGCGTGCCACATTTGCGGATGAAACGGATGACAACATTTATTCCCGTTTTTCAAATCCGAATGTGCGTGAGTTCGTGGATAAGATGTGCGCGCTCGAAGGAACGGAAGATGGATTTGCAACCGCTTCGGGAATGTCGGCTGTGTTTGCATCGTTTCTCGCTTTCCTGAAAAACGGCGATCATCTGCTTGCGTGCAGTTCCATTTTCGGATCCACGCATACTGTCATTACAAAATACCTTCCGCGTTGGGGAATCACCTTTTCCTATGCCGACATCAACAAACCGGAAACCTGGGAATCGTTGATTCAGAAAAATACAAAAATGATTTTCGTGGAAACGCCAACGAATCCGGGATTGGACCTCGTGGATTTGGAATGGCTCGGACAGTTGGCAGAAAAACACAAAATAATATTGAACGTTGACAATTGTTTTGCAACTCCCGCGCTGCAACAGCCTGCGCAATATGGAGCGCATCTCGTCACACATTCCGCCACAAAATTCATTGACGGACAAGGCCGCGTTTTGGGTGGCGCCGTTCTCGGAAAAAAAGAATTGATAAAGGAAATCTATCTGTTCTGCAGAAGCACCGGTCCCGCACTTTCACCTTTCAATGCGTGGATACTTTCGAAAAGCCTGGAAACATTGCATGTGCGCATGGAACGGCATTCGGAAAATGCGATGAAGCTTGCATCGATGTTGCAGCACCATCCGCAAATTTCGACTGTGAAATATCCCTTTTTGCTTTCGCATCCCCAATATGAAATTGCAAAAAAACAAATGCGTTCCGGCGGAGGAATCGTTTCATTCGAATTGAAAGGCGGACTTGCACAGGGAAGAAAATTTCTCGACGCGATCAAAATGTGTTCACTCACTGCCAATCTCGGTGACACGCGCACGACGGTTTCACATCCCGCATCAACGACACATTCCAAATTGACCGAAGAGGAACGTCTCTCCACCGGCATCACTCCCGGATTGGTTCGCGTTTCTGTCGGGCTTGAACACATTACCGATATTGCAAACGATATTGAGCAAGCGCTTGAAAAATCGAAATGATTGCAAAAATCCTCAAACGCTTTTTTCTCTTTTCGCTTCTGCTTTCAGGAGTGGTTTCTGCACAGCGTTCGGGTTATTACATCAAGAATTATGGACCGAAAGATTACGGCGGCTTCAATCAGATGTGGCAAGCCTGCCAGGATAAAAACGGGCTGATCTATTTCGCCGGGACTTCCTTCATTTATATTTTCGACGGAACAGAATTTCAAAGTGTCCTTGTAAAATCGGGTTCTGCAAACCGGCAAATCCTGATGGACACAACGACGGGTATCATTTATGTTGGTGCTGTCGGTGAATTCGGATATCTCGAACGCGATTCCACCAATGGGAAATTCAAGTTCAAATCCTTGACGGGAACATTGCCTGAAAATCAAAAAACATTTTCCGACATCTGGAAAGTTTTCATCTCAAACGGAAAAGTTTATTTTCAATCGAGTGAACGGATTTTCATCTGTCGCGGGAAAAAAGTGATTGGAGCAATTGAGTCGTCGCATGACAAGGGTTTCGCACTGATGTTTCAATCGAATGGAAGATTGTTTGTGCGGCAGCGGACAGTGGGATTGATGGAAATTGTAAACGACAAGATACAATTGTGCCCGGGAGGTGAACGGTTTGCAAGCATGCGCTTGCTGGGAATGATTCCATGGAAAAATGAATTGAGCCTTATCGTCAGTGGCGACAGTGGTTTTTTTGTGATGAATCCGAAACGGACTCCGGGAGCGTCAACGTGGTTTTCCAATTTGTCGGAAAAGCCGGATACGTTTCCAATCAATCACGGTGTGTTGGGATGTGAGTGGGTGAATGACTCCACCTTTGCGGTCTTTACAAGATCGGGAATCGGGTTTTACAACCGCAATGTCAAGCTGTTTGATTTCCTGAACAAGGCATCGGGACTCGGTGATGAATCCATTGCGGGCATTCTCGTTGACAGGCAGAAAAACATTTGGATCATGCACAACAACGGAATCAGTAAGGTTTGTTACAGCACTCCCGCACTTTTTTTTACCGACCAATGCGGATTTACCGGAACATTGCAATGGGTGATCCGTTATCACGGAAAACTTTTCATCGGTTCCACCGAAGGATTATTTCAGGAATCAACGGATGCAACCACTCCGCCGGCGAATTTGCATTTCAAACGGGTGATGGAAATTCCACACACGGAAGTCTGGAGCCTCACCATCATCAAGGATATTCTTTTCATCGGCACAAGCGAAGGGCTTTATGTTTCGCGGGATGGCAAATATGAAAACGTTTCATCGCAATATGTAAATCGTGTTTGCGAATCGCCCAATCCCAATGAAATCATCACGATTGAAAAAGGCGGAATGTCCGTTTACAATTCTGTTGGACATTCATTGAAACTCGCCCGTCATTATGAAACTCCGGGAGAAGACATTCTTCGGACAGGAAGAATCAATTATGCTTCCGATAAAAAGGACAAGTATGAATTCTGGTGCACGAACCGTTTCAAGGATGTCATTCACGCAACCTTCGACATCAACGACACAAATTTTACGCTGCAATATTACGACACTGCAAATGGGCTTCCGGAAGAACAGGCGTACATCATTCTCATGGGCGACTCGACTTATTTTTTTACGGGGATAACGGCTTACCAATATGTTCCTTCGCTGGATAAAAATCCAAAGTCGAACTGTTTTGTTTCCCGTCCCGATCTGTTCGAAAAACTTTTTGATGGAAACTTCAGCGGGTTACAACCGCCATTTGACTTTTCGGTTTTTTTCCAGAAAATGGACGATCCTTATACAACGTTCTTTGGAATGGATCCGGGAAATAAATTTTTCCGTCTGCGCATTCCGGAAACCTATTGTTTCGGGTCGACTGAATTGCAATATGTTTACACGGAGCCCAATGGAATTCTGTGGCTTTCTTCCGGATCCATCTTATTGCGTTACAACGACAAGATCAAACCGCCTTCCGACATTCCATTCAACACGCTCATTTCGCAAGTCTCCATCGGAAAAGATTCCGCCATTTTTTTCGGATCCGATTCCATCCATTCCATCAAGGAAAAAGCGATTCCATATCAATTCAATTCGATCGAATTCAAATTTTCCGCACCCTATTTTGATTTTGACCAGGAAACAAATTATTTCTACAAGCTCGACGGATTCGACACCACATGGTATCCGGTAAAAGCGGGTCCGGAAAAAAGTTACATGAACCTTCCCGAAGGGACTTATACATTCCATGTGAAAATGGAGAATCTTTTCGGTCACTCGAGCAAAGAGGCTTCGTACACTTTTACCATCCTTCCTCCGTGGTACCGAACCGGATTTGCCTATTTCCTTTACACACTCGCATTTGTTTTTTCCATCCTGATTTCAGTTCGGCTTGCCGTTCGCCGCATTCGTTTGCAAAAGGAGAAATTGGAAATCATTGTCAAGGAACGAACAGCCGAGGTGGTGCAACAGAAACAGCAAATCGAAATTCAAAACCGTGAGTTGGAAGATGCATACAAGGGAATGCGCGACAGCATCCATTATGCGCAACGCATACAGGTTGCCATTCTTCCCATTCAGTCGAGCATTCAGGAATCATTCCCGGATTCATTTGTCCTGTTCCATCCGAGAGATATTGTGAGCGGTGATTTTTATTGGTTCATCAAACGGGAAAATAAATCTTTTGTCGCTTGTGTGGATTGCACCGGCCATGGTGTGCCGGGAGCTTTCATGAGCATGATCGGAAATACCCTGTTGAATGAAATTGTCCTGGAAAAAAATATTGAGGCTGCCGATAAGATTCTCGACTTGCTGCACATTCGCATTCGTCAGGCATTGCACCAGGACAAGGGCGGTGAAACGCGCGATGGAATGGACATTGCAATTTGTGTTGTCGATCACGCAAAAAACAAATTGCAATATGCCGGCGCGAACCGTCCGTTCTGGATGATCAGCGGTGATGCGCTTACAGAAATCAAGGCCGACAAGTTTTCAATTGCCGGCGACCAGATGGAAGAGAACAGGAAATTCACATTGCACGAAGTGAATTTGAAAAGCGGCGATTGCATTTATCTCAGTTCAGACGGATATGCCGATCAATTCGGTGGCATGAAAGGGAAAAAAATGATGGTGAAGACGTTTCAGGAAAAATTGCTTGAAATCCATTCCTTGCCAATGGAAGGGCAGGCTGCCCGGTTGGAAAAGCATTTCAATGAATGGAAAGGAAATCTTGAACAGGTGGATGATGTTCTCGTTATCGGCTTTCGCTATCTTGCATAATCGATGAAAAAACAGTTGCTCATTCCGGCTTTATTCCTGCTCTTCATTTTCCAATTGAAGGTGAGCGGACAATCCCATTATGTGGACAGTCTCCTGGCAGAAGTCAAGAAATCGGTTTCCGATACGCATACCGTTTCGCTTTACAATAAAATGGCGAGGTATGACAATGACCGGAATTTGCCTGCGGCGGGACCGTTTGCAAAACGTGCAATGCAATTGGCCGATTCGATTGATTTCAAAAGCGGACTCGCCTACGCAACGATGATTTACGGAACGTATGTGGGCAATGGCGGAAATTTTACCGAAGAAATAAATTATCATCAAAAGGCGATTGCCCTGTTTGCCGATCTGAATGATGACGAGGGGCAGGCAAAAGCATTGAGCAATCTGGCGATTTCAGAATGGAATCTGGGAAATTATCCGGAAGCGACAGATGCCTGTTTGAAATCGGTCCGCTTCTACGAAAAGTCGGGCGATCATTTCGGGGCGGGCATTTGTCAAATGACACTTGGAAATATTTATCTGGATGAAAAGGATTATGATGAAGCGTTGAAATGTTATCAGACGGCAAAAAAGATCAATGAGGAATCGCAGAAAAATGAAAAGTTCGCAGCATCCGTCCTTTCGAACATCGGTAACATTTACAATCTGAAAAAGGAATACGACAAGGCCATTGATTGTTACCAAAAGGCAATGCCTGTTTTTGAAAAGAACGGGGACATTTATGATGAGTCGATCAACATGAATAATATCGGAACGATTTATCGCGATGAAAAGAAATACGATGAGGCTTTGGCGCTTTTCCGCCGCTGTTTCCAGATTCGGCTTCAACTGAGTGATTCGGGTGGACTGTGTTCCGTTTACCAGAATTACGGAAATGTTTATAACGACAAGGGGTTGATGGATTCCGCCTTGTATTTTTATCGGGCCGCCTTGAATATTGCCGAGACAATAAAAGCAAGATCACAGATTGCCGATTGTTATTCGCTACTCGCCGAACAATATGGCGACATGAAAAAATTTCCGGAAGCCTATGCCTATTCCCAAAAATATATTGCGCTGAACGATTCTTTGTTGGGCGCTGAAAATACAAACTCGGTCAATAAACTGCGTGCACAGTTCGACGCACAAAACCGTGACAATAAAATCAAGCAACTGGAAACAAGCGGCCAGCTCGACAAGGAGCATGCGCAGCGCAATACGGTCATTCTCATAGCCATCATTCTCGGTGCCTTGCTTTGCACTGTGGTACTTTACAACCGTAACCGCAGAAAACAGATTGTCAATCTGCATCTCGAAAAACAGAATGCGGAAATCATGTCACAGAAAAAATCGATTACGGACAGTATCAACTACGCGAAAAAAATCCAGGATTCCATTCTTCCTCCCGCCAATCAAATCCTGCGCGTATTGCCCAACGGTTTCATCCTGTATGAACCGAAAGATGTGGTGAGTGGCGATTTTTATTGGCTCGACAGTCGCGACGGTCTTTCCATTTTTGCTGCGGTGGATTGTACCGGTCACGGTGTTCCCGGCGCGTTGATGTCGGTCATCGGTTTCAACCTGTTGAATCAGGCCGTGATTGAAATGGGCTTGACAAAACCATCCGACATTCTGCATCATCTCGATTTCGGTGTCAATAAATTGTTGCGCCAATCCGATGCGGGCAATACGGTGAAAGACGGGATGGATATCGGTTTGTGTACGTATGATCCGGCAACAAAAAAATTGCAATTCGCGGGTGTGTTCAATCCGGCGTACATCATTTCAAAGGGGGAATTGAAACAAATCAATGCCGATAAATTTCCGATCGGGATAAATGTGGATGGCGTGACCGACAATTACAACAACCATGAGATACAATTGTTCAGCGGCGATATGGTGTATTTGTTTTCCGACGGTTATGCGGATCAGTTCGGCGGACCTGTTGGAAAAAAATTCAAGTACACCCGTTTCCGTGAAGTGCTGTTGAAAATCCATTCCCTTCCCGTTGATGAACAAAAAAATCATTTGAAAAGGGAATTCCTCGACTGGAAAGGGAATCTGGAACAGGTGGATGATATTTTGGTAATCGGAATGCGTGTGAGTTAATCCATTTCAGTGATGCAAAAAAAAGTTTTCAAATTTCTCGCATTGGTTTTTCTGCTTCCGCTTTTTTCCTTCGCACAGGGAGACCGGAAAGTGGATAGCATGAAAGCCTTGCTGAAAACTGAAATTCCCGATACGCAAAGGGCAATGACTTATAATTTGCTCGCAAACAAATTGCGCTTCACCGATCTCAATGCCGATCTCGATTATGCTTTCAAGGCAGTGAATCTTTCACGGAAAATAAATTTTCAGCGGGGGCTTGCCAATGGTTACAACATGTGCGGATTGGCTATGGACAATGAAGGGCGTTACGCCGATGCCATTGCCTATTACGATTCTTCATTGACAGTTTGGAAACAATTGGGTGATGAAAAGGAAGAGGCGAAAATGTATCTCAACGAATCCAATGTATACAATCGCACCGCGGACTATCCTTCGGCTGCCGATTATTGCATTCGTTCCCTGAAGTTGCAGGAAAAAATAAATTATGTTTTCGGACAGGCGGTTTGCAAACTGACTTTGGGAAATGTTTTTTACGAAGAGGGGGATTCGAAAGACGCCTTGAAATCTTACAAGGAAGCTTTGGATTTGAATCATGCTTCGGACAAGAATCCGGGAATGGACGCTTCTGCATTGACAAACATTGCAGCGATGTATGAAGACATGAAGCAATATGATTCTGCGCTTTATTATTTCCGGATCGCGATGAAAACATTTATCAAAAGCGGGATGAATGGTGAGCTCGGGTCGACTTATGATAATATGGGATCGACATTGAAAGCGATGGGGCAATCGGATTCTGCGCTTTATTATTATCGAAAGGGATTGGCAATCAATTTGGGAATGAAACATTCCGAAGGTGTTTGCAGCGGATTCCTGTCCATTGGAAATTATTACCGCGACAAAAACAATCCTGATTCCGCCATTTATTATTACAATCGGGCCTTGGTCATTTCAAAACAGATCGGGACACGGAACAATGAAATGGAAATTTATTACGGCTTGAGCAATTCCTACAAGCAAAAGAAAAATTTCGAGGATGCGCTTTCCTATCTGGAAAAATACAATACGCTCAATGATTCCATTCATGGACAGCAACAGACTGAGTCTGTCGAGCAGATGAAAAAGGGTTACGAGATCGACAAAAAAAACAAGGCGATGCTCGAAGTGGAAACGCAGAAAAAATTGGCGGACGAGGCGAATCGGAAAAATACGATCCTGTTCATTTGCGGTTCATTGTTGATGCTGGTTGTAATCGTCGTTGTAATCATCATGTATCGCAACAAACAAAAGCACAATTCCGAACTCGAAAAGAAAAACGATGAAATTTCCCAGCAGAAAGAGGAAATCACGGCGAGCATCACTTATGCCCGGCGCATTCAGCAATCCGTCATGCCCGATGAACGTATCCTGAAAAAAACCGGATTCGAGTATTTCATCCTCAACAAGCCGCGCGATATCGTGAGCGGCGATTTTTTCTGGTTGGCACAAAAGGAAAACCGCACTTACATCGCAGTCGCGGATTGTACGGGACATGGCGTACCCGGCGCACTCGTGTCGGTGATCGGGATCAACATGCTGAACAAGGTCATTGAACAGCCCGGCATCCCCTCCCCATCCGAAATTCTCGAATTGCTTCATGTGCTCGTGATACACGCACTCAACAAGGACGCAGACGCACGCGATACGAATGACGGAATGGACATTTGCATGTTGTGTATTGATACAACTTCCAAAAAAGCGCTTTTTTCCGGAGCGGGCCGCCCGATCTATTATTCCGATGCAACCGGGTTGCATTTCATAAAGGGCGACCGTTATTCCGTTGCCGGCGAAAAGAAGAATTCCGATCCGCCTTTTTCCGAACACGAAATTCCATTGAACGGCAAAGTGAGTTTTTACCTTTCATCCGATGGTTATGTCGATCAATTCGGTGAAGGGACAGGGAAAAAATATCTCTCGAAAAGATTCCAGGAATTGCTCGCGGGGATCTCTTCATTGCCCTTGGCCGAACAGGCGCAAAGAATCGAAAAGGATTTCATTGCGTGGAAAGGGAATCTGGAACAGGTGGATGATGTGATGGTGATCGGGGTGAGTGTGTGAAATGAAACCATCCCATTTTGAAAACAGTCCTTTAAAGTGGTATTGGAACACAACTATCCTACAGCAACACAATGCTTTTCGATGTAACGGCATCTACACCGAAAAAGCCCAAGGCTCCGTTGTTCAGGTTGTTGACCGGATTTGCCGGCGGTGATGAAAAGGGGCTACCGCTCTGCATTGTTTTCTGAAGCGTGTTGTAAAAATCATATGCCGTTTTATTGAAACAGACAAGCTCCACTTTAATCGTATCGTTCTGCAGCCAGTTCATGCTTGAACCTGAAATCCGCTGATGAACGGCACCTCCATTGAAAAGCGCATCGGAAAACAATTTGTTGTCCGCAATGTCTTTAACCAACAAACCATTTTGATAAACACGGAAACCATAATAATTGCCGAGCTGAGGTGGATCGGTAAATGAAAACGTAACGGAATAACTGTTTCCGTTATGTGTGCTCGTCCGCAAAGCATAAGAAATCGAATCGATTGTCAACGTGTCCGTCATTGGGGCAACGGCAAGATAATTCTGCCCTTGCGTATTTACCGAAAGCGTATACGTTTCATTTATATTTCCAGTCAGGCTCGTCGTAAAATATTTGCCGGGATAAAGTTCATGCAGCGTATCGCGGTGGCCGCTGTTGTCATTGATGATTACTTGTGCTCCGGTTTCAAAAGCCGGTGTCGTATCACCGAAAAAATTTGTCGTTCGTGTAAGTTTAACCAGATACGGTCCGGGCTTCGTACTGATATTGTCTTCCACAACCAACTTCGGTGAAACGGAATTGAGATTGATGTCGATCACCTGTTGACAGGAAACAAAAAACAGGATTGTGAAAAGGGGAAATATTATTTTTTTCATGATCGTTCAAAAATTGAAGTTGTAGGTAACCGAAGGAATGATGCCGAAAAGCCAGGTCATGACAGCTTGTGTTTGAGCAGGATTATTCGGGTCTTGTTGAAAGTCGATGGAATAGGCATTGTGCCGGTCATACACATTGTAAATTGAAAAGTTCCAATTCGATTCCAATTTCTTTTTTGTCTTCACGTGATACGTTGCGGAAATATCGAGACGATTGTATGATGGCATTCGATAACCATTTTGACCCGTGTAATAGGTGACAACATTTCCCTGGTATTGATATTGTGCAACAGGGAACGTAACTGCATTTCCGGTTGCATAAACGAATACAGCCCCGAAAGTCCAGCGTGAATTGAGATCGTAAGTCCCGACAACGGAAATATCATGTGTGCGATCCTGTGTTGCAGGATACCAACTTCCACCATTGATTTGATTCACTTGCCGTTCCGTTCGTGAAAGCGTGTAGCTGACCCAGCCTGTAAATTTTCCCACACGTTTATTGACATAAAACTCCACACCGTAAGCGCGCCCTTTTCCAAAATACAATTGCGATTCAACAAGTGGATTCAACACGAGATCCGCTCCCGGTTTATAATCGACTTGATTCTGCATTGTTTTGTAATACACTTCCACCGAAGTTTCGATTTTATCATGAAGGAAATTCCGGAAATAGCCGATTGCTTCCTGATCACCGATTTCAGGTTTGATGATTGTGCTGCTTGGCACCCAGAGATCGGTTGGTGTGGACGAAGTTGTATTGGAAAGCAACTGCACGAATTGGCTGGTGCGGCAATAGGAAGCCTTGATGGAACTGTTTTCGTCGATTGTAAAACGTGCGGATGCCCGTGGTTCAAGCACGCCGTATGTTTTTATTATTTTCCCGCTGCTGTAAGCGCTTGTGTCGGTAACGTTGCCATCACTGTCATACGCGAAAATCTTCGATGGGCCAAGCAACATGAACATGGAATAACGCAAACCATAATTCACCGTCAACCGTGCGGTAAGTGTCTGTTCGTTGGAAATGTAAATCGCATTTTCCATTGCATACTTTCTCTCGATGGAAAGATCGTGGATGATGCTCGTGCCATTCGTGGTCACATTTCCGGGTGAAAAAACATGGTAGATGGAATTGATCCCGAATTTGATTTCGTTTTTCGAGTTGAGGTAATATTCAAAACTTTCCTTGAGTGCATAATCGCGGATGGAAGAGGTGATGCCGAAATTGTTGTTGCCTGCGGTGACGTTAATCACATAATTATAATTGCTTGTAATCAGTGATGTGTTGAGGAAAAGTTTGTCGTTGAAAATATGATTCCAGCGGAGTGTGCCGGTTGCATTTCCATAATTGATTCCCAATCGTCCGGAAATACCAAGTGCATCGCGACCGAAATATCCGGAGAGAAAAACACGATTGTTATTGTTGAATTCGTAATTCGCCTTGACATTGAAATCATAAAAATAAAGTTGCGATTTCTTGACAGTCGGATCGGAGGACAAACCACGGAAAAGCAAATCGGCATACGTTCTTCTTCCTGAAACAATGAATGAGCCTTTGTTTTTTACAATCGGTCCTTCGAAAGTGAGACGGGATGCGATCAATCCGATTCCTCCTTTTACGCTGAACGTTTTTGCATTCCCATCATCCATCCGCACATCAATTACAGAAGAAAGCCGTCCGCCGTATTCTGCAGGAATTCCACCCTTGATCACATTCACGTCTTTTATTGCATCGCTGTTGAAGACGGAAAAAAATCCAAGCAAATGCGAAGGATTATAAACGGTAGCCTCATCGAGAAGAATGAGATTCTGATCGGCACTTCCGCCGCGCACATAAATTCCCGTATTGCCTTCCCCAACTGAAAGTACACCCGGGAGCAATGCAATTGTTTTCATGATGTCGACTTCGCCGAAGAGCACGGGCAATGAACGGACTTGTTTCATGTCGAGGTGCTGACTGCTCATTGTTGTGGAGCTTACATTCTTGTCGGCCTTTTCACCGGAGATTGTCACCTCCTGAAGATTTTGTATCGAAAGTTCAACGTTCAACTGTTGATCCTTGTTCAAGTCAATGGCAATGGTTTTCGTTTGATAACCGGTGAAACTCACGGTGAGCGAATCATTGCCTGCAGGAACAGTGAGTGAATAAAAACCGTAAGTATTGGTTGCGGTACCGGCAGGAATGGATTTGATGGAAACAATCGCTCCGATGATGGATTCCCCTGAGGCGGAATCTTTCACCGTTCCACTGACAGTGAATTTTTGCTGCGCCGCCAATGGGAGTGAGAAGAGCAACAAAAGGAACCCGAAAAATTTTTTCATTAGAGTTGATCTATAAAGTCAGCATGCTGACGGGCGAAACATGCAGTTGAAAATACTGTCATTGGCAATTGCAAATATCGGCAGAGATGTTATCCGAAATGAAACGCTTTATCCTATTTTAACATCATTCCACAGATAAGACGGCAAAACCCATTGGGAGTTGCCTTCAGGTTTGCTCCTTGGGACAGGTGCTTGTTTTGGCAATGGCTGAAATTGAAAAGGGCCGTCACCTTCAAGCAACAGCCCTTTTCAATATTTTATTTCAAGTTGTACTAATACACAACCGTCTTTATCGTGCTCCGGCTGTTGGAGTTTTTCAGGCTGATGGTGTAAACGCCTTTTCCATAAACACTCAGGTCAACGTCCTTGCTGTATTGGCCGTTGAAATTGTTCAGTGCTTCCGAATAAACAATCTGTCCGAGTGTGTTGTGGATTTCCAAAACGTAATTGTCCGTTTTAGTAACGTTGAAATTCAAATGGAAATGTCCGTCGTTTGGATTCGGGAAAAGATTGATGAACTCAACGGATTGTGAAGTGGCGATTCCCGTCGGATCAAGTCCCGCGGATTGTCCGGAACCGCAACCTGCAGCATCAAACACTTCCACAGTATAAATTCCATTCTGTGATGCCGTGTACGATTGACT
>CAYMZV010000002.1:0-46693 GCA_964394965.1 uncultured Chryseobacterium sp. | reverse complement strand
CGCCTGCACCACTCCAGGTTCCACCCGCTGGTGTTCCTGTCAATGCAACTGACGCATCGTCAACACAAACTACTGTGCTTGTGGCAGTGGCTGTTACTGTAGGAAGTGTATTGATGGTTACTGAAACAGTATCGCTTCCGGTACAACCACTGGCGTTTGTTACATCAACATAATAAGTTGCTGAAGTGGAAACGGTAGTTGACTGTGTAGTTGCGCCATTGCTCCAGAGATAAGTTGATCCCGCATTACCGGCATTAAGTGTTACTGATCCACCGCATTGTGTCACATCCAATCCCAGATCAACACTTGGAACGCTGTTGATGACTACAACTATGGTATCGGAAGCATAACATCCGCCTGCCAAAGTATCGGTGACAAAATAAGTACCGCTTGAAGAAACGGTAAGCATTTGTGATGTGCTGCCATCGCTCCATGTATAAGTTGCACCTGCATTGCCTGCGTCAAGTGTTACGGTTCCACCGCACTGGGTGATATCCAAACCAAGATTGACAACAGGATTTGCATTAATGGTAATCGTTGCGCTATCACGTGTTGTACATCCGGAAGCATTCGTTACATCCACCCAATAAATACCGGAAGACGCAGCTGTAAGTGTTTGTCCAGTGCTTGCATCGTTCCATGCATAGGTGTCACCTACATTGCCCGCATCCAACAGGATCGTTCCGCTGCAAATGGCTTGATCCGGACCGACGTTTACAATCGGATTCGGATTGACAGTTACTGTTGTCATTGCAGTATTCGTGCAACCGTTTGCATCTGTTCCTGTCACTGTATAAGTCAGTGTCGAGGCTGGAATGAATGATACAGCATCTATTACTCCACCCGACCAGGAATAGGAAGTTGCACCACCACCCGTGAGTGTAACGCTGTTACCGGCACAAACAGCGGCGGCAGTTGAAGTTGCAGTTACAGTTGGCAATGGATTTACAGTTACAGTTGTCATTGCAGTGTTTGAACAATTATTTCCGTCTGTTCCTGTCACTGTATATGTCTGAGTTGTAAGTGGAACAAAAGAATTTCCGTCAGTTACACCACCCGACCAGGAATAGGAAGTTGCACCGCCGCCCGTGAGTGTTACACTGTTACCGGCGCAAACAGCGGCGGCAGTTGAAGTTGCAGTTACAGTTGGCAATGGATTTACAGTAACGGTTATTGTTGCCGTGTTTGTGCAATTGTTTCCATCTGTTCCGGTTACCGTATAAGTCTGTGTCGCTGGTGGAATGAATGATACAGCATCTATTACGCCACCTGTCCAAGAATAGGAAGTAGCACCACCGCCCGTGAGTGTTACACTGTTTCCTTCACAAACTGCAGCCGCAGTTGCTGTTGCCGTTACAGTTGGCAATGGATTTACAGTTACTGTTGTCATTGCAGTGTTGGAACAATTGTTTCCGTCAGTTCCTGTCACTGTGTAAGTCTGAGTTGCAAGTGGAACAAAAGAATTTCCATCCGTTACACCACCCGACCAAGAGTAGGAAGTTGCACCACCGCCTGTGAGTGTTACGCTGTTACCGGCGCAAACAGCGGCAGCGGTTGAAGTTGCGGTTACAGCTGGTAAAGGATTTACCGTTACCGTTATCATTGCTGTATTTGAACAGGAATTTCCGTCTGTTCCTGTCACTGTGTATGTCTGTGTTGAAAGTGGAACAAAAGCATTTCCATCCGTTACACCACCCGACCAAGAGTAAGAAGTTGCACCACCACCTGTGAGTGTTACACTGTTACCTGCACAAACAGCAGAAGCGGTTGAAGTTGCAGTTACAGTTGGCAATGGATTTACAGTAACGGTTGTCATTGCAGTGTTGGAACAATTGTTTCCGTCTGTCCCTGTCACTGTGTAAGTCTGGGTTGTAAGTGGAACAAAAGAATTTCCATCCGTCACACCACCCGACCAAGAATAAGAAGTTGCACCACCACCTGTGAGTGTTACGCTGTTACCTGCACAAACAGCGGCAGCGGTTGAAGTTGCCGTTACAGTAGGAAGCGGATTTACAGTAACCGTTGTCATTGCCGTGTTGGAACAATTGTTTCCGTCAGTTCCTGTCACTGTGTAAGTCTGAGTTGAAACCGGGACAAAAGAATTTCCATCCGTTACACCACCCGACCAAGAATAAGAAGTTGCACCACCACCTGTGAGTGTTACACTGTTGCCTGCACAAACAGCAGCGGCGGTTGAAGTTGCCGTTACAGTTGGAAGTGGATTTACCGTTACGGTTGTCATTGCCGTGTTTGAACAATTGTTTCCGTCAGTTCCTGTCACTGTGTAAGTCTGTGTTGTAAGTGGAACGAAAGCATTTCCATCCGTTACACCACCGGACCAAGAGTAAGAAGTTGCACCGCCACCTGTGAGTGTTACGCTGTTACCGGCACAAACAGCAGCGGCGGTTGATGTTGCCGTTACAGTTGGCAATGGATTTACAGTAACTGTTGTCATTGCAGTGTTGGAACAATTGTTTCCGTCAGTTCCTGTCACTGTGTAAGTCTGAGTTGCAAGTGGAACAAAAGAATTTCCATCCGTTACACCACCCGACCAAGAGTAGGAAGTTGCACCACCGCCTGTGAGTGTTACGCTGTTACCGGCGCAAACAGCGGCAGCGGTTGAAGTTGCGGTTACAGCTGGTAAAGGATTTACCGTTACCGTTATCATTGCTGTATTTGAACAGGAATTTCCGTCTGTTCCTGTCACTGTGTATGTCTGTGTTGAAAGTGGAACAAAAGCATTTCCATCCGTTACACCACCCGACCAAGAGTAAGAAGTTGCACCACCACCTGTGAGTGTTACACTGTTACCTGCACAAACAGCAGAAGCGGTTGAAGTTGCAGTTACAGTTGGCAATGGATTTACAGTAACGGTTGTCATTGCAGTGTTGGAACAATTGTTTCCGTCTGTCCCTGTCACTGTGTAAGTCTGGGTTGTAAGTGGAACAAAAGAATTTCCATCCGTCACACCACCCGACCAAGAATAAGAAGTTGCACCACCACCTGTGAGTGTTACGCTGTTACCTGCACAAACAGCGGCAGCGGTTGAAGTTGCCGTTACAGTAGGAAGCGGATTTACAGTAACCGTTGTCATTGCCGTGTTGGAACAATTGTTTCCGTCAGTTCCTGTCACTGTGTAAGTCTGAGTTGAAACCGGGACAAAAGAATTTCCATCCGTTACACCACCCGACCAAGAATAAGAAGTTGCACCACCACCTGTGAGTGTTACACTGTTGCCTGCACAAACAGCAGCGGCGGTTGAAGTTGCCGTTACAGTTGGAAGTGGATTTACCGTTACGGTTGTCATTGCCGTGTTTGAACAATTGTTTCCGTCAGTTCCTGTCACTGTGTAAGTCTGTGTTGTAAGTGGAACGAAAGCATTTCCATCCGTTACACCACCGGACCAAGAGTAAGAAGTTGCACCGCCACCTGTGAGTGTTACGCTGTTACCGGCACAAACAGCAGCTGCTGTTGAAGTCGCGGTTACAGTAGGAAGCGGATTTACAGTTACCATTATCATTGCAGTATTTGTGCAACCATTGGCACCTGTTCCTGTCACAGTATAAGTTTGTGTTGAAAGTGGAACAAAAGAATTTCCGTCCGTTACACCGCCTGACCAGGAGTAAGAAGTTGCACCGCCACCTGTGAGTGTTACACTGCCGCCGGTACAAACTGCAGTGGCGGTTGAAGTGGCCGTTACAGTCGGTAATGGATTTACAGTTACAGTTGTCATTGCAGTATTTGTGCAACCGTTGGCACCTGTCCCTGTTACTGTATAAGTCTGAGTTGAAAGTGGAACGAAAGCATTTCCATCCGTTACACCGCCCGACCAAGTGTAAGAAGTTGCACCACCACCTGTGAGTGTTACACTGTTACCTGCACAAACAGCGGCAGCAGTTGAAGTGGCCGTTACGGTTGGCACAGGATTTACAGTTACAGTTGTCATTGCAGTGTTTGTACAACCGGCCGCACTCGTTCCCGTTACTGTATAAGTTGCAGTTGAAACGGGAACAAACGGAACTCCATTTGTTACACCTCCTGACCAAGTGTAAGAAGTTGCACCACCACCTGTGAGTGTTACACTGTTACCGGCACAAACAGCAACTGCAGTTGAATTGGCAGTTACGGTTGGCAATGGATTTACAGTTACCGTAGTACTTGCAGATCCAACGCATCCGATATTATCGGTTACCTGAACTGTATAGGTACCCGTCATTGCTGTAGTGGAATTTGAAATTGTAGGGTTTTGTGTTGCATTCGAATAGGAAGGACCGCTCCAAGCATAGGTTACAGGTCCACCGGTTTGTGCAACGCCTGTACTTGCAAGACTGATGGTAGCACCCTGACAATAGGGACCGGTATTTGTCGCTGTTGCATTGACAGAAAAAGTATAATACGAACCATAAGCGAATGAGGTGCAAATGGAAGTGCTTGGATCGGTATGAAGATCATCGTAAAGTGTAATGGAAGGAACCCATTGGTTTGGACCATCGGCAAAATAGGTTCCATCTCCCGGGCTGAATGTTTCCATCAGGAATTTTACATTGAAATTCTGATTTGCCCTGATCAACTTTGCTGTACCGATACTGAGAATCGGAATTGGAGCAGCAGCGCCATTGGTGATCGTGATGGTTGCACGGACGTTCAGTGTTGTAACCTCATATCCGCCCATCCAATTCGGTACATAGGAATAATTCGTTGTTCCCAAGTAAACGAGGATTCCTCCTGCAAGATTCGATTGTGCAGCATTGTAAACGAGATTGGACATTGAACCGCAACCCAGATTCGGCGGCTGGTTATTATTTCCATTGATCGCTTGATACAATGTATCCCTGAATCCATAAACATAACATGGCGAATTGTAAGCGGGCCATGAGGGATTGGTATACGAGTTTGTTTTTCCACCCGCCCATCCGAGGGCTCTTGAATCCGTTGGATTGGAAGTAACGGTCACACCCGAAGGACCGCTGGATGCAGTTTGGGCATTACCGATAAATGCTGAAAAAACGAATGCAAGCAGTAGTAATTTTTTCATTGGGGTTTTCATCGTGAAATTATTAATTTGGAGTAGAGGGATTGGTTTTCGTTTTTGATTTCCATAAAATACAGTTGATCATTCAGGCCGCTTACGTCCAACAGGATTTGATTCCTATTGGTTTCCGTTTTGGAAAGGCATTCTTTTCCGCTCATGTCGAAAACGGTAATCTTTATTTCTCCCGTTTGTTTTGCAAAAGCATCGGGAAGCTGGATGTTGACATGGTCCTGTGCGGGATTCGGGAAAAGGTTCATCTCAACGACAGGGCTTTTAATGGTTGATGAATCAATCGATGTCAATACTCCGTCAAAACCAAGATCGTCGATCAGCACCCATGAGTTGCCGGCGAATTGTGTCGTATCCCTTTTTCCGAGGAAAAACTGGATGGCGCAACTGTCGGGAACATCACTGGTGTAATAATTGATCGGAGCGGTGAATAAACTGTAATTGGAAAAGTGATTGGTGAAATTCACATAAGATCCGCCAACCTGAACGCCCAATTTATACATCGATACCATTACCGTAAATGTGTCGTTGGTGGATGTATTCAATTCATACATTCCATTCAATGTTGTGTGTCGCGCGAAAACGGCGAAGTCGGGGCCGGGAGCGTAAATGTTCGGTCCCGATTTCATGCTTGCACTGTTGTATTGCTGATTGGTGTTTGCAAAGGTTCTCAGCATCAATGCATAGTTTCCTGAAAATGCATTTGTACTTCTTTTCACCATGGCAGAATCTTCGGGGTTGAAATTGCTGTCATCATTCGAATACCATGAAACCGCATGATTCCTTGTTGAAACACCCCATGATTCCATGTCGCTATTCGGAAGTTGTGTACTCGATCCGTGCAACTGGATGTTGTCGATTGTGATCTCACTTACAGTGGAAATATTTCCGGTGAAAATATCTGAGCTGGCGAATAACAATCCGAGGGAATCCGGAATATTCAAGCTGGTATAATGAATCGGGATCTTGAACAATTGGAACAAGCCTCCGCTCGAACCCGGAATCTTCACGATCGTATCGACAATATTGATTCCATTGCTGCTCAGGAAAAACCAAGCCAAAGCGGAATCATTCGGGACAACATCGTACTTGGCATAAAACATCAAGGTGTCGGGTCTGCCGCCGGAAAACGGAAGCCCGGAAAACGGAGGGCCATGTCCGGTATCATTTGCACGATACAACGCACCCGGTGCATTGGTAGTTTGGGCAATTATTCTCGTTGCAAAACTTCCATCATAAGAAAGGACTTTTTGAACGGGTCCGGTAATAAACCAATTGAGCGGATATTCATTGCTGTAATCATTCCAGTTTTCAAAATCAAAATTCGGACCTGTCACCGAATCGGTGTGGAATTGAATCGTACCGCTGTAGGCAAATCCAAGTGAGTTGGTGACTTTGATTCTGCCGTAATAAACATTCGACAACAACAATCCTGTTACCAGAACAGAATCGTGCTGATTGTTATTCGACGTGAGCGATGGTGTCATTGCAAGTGTAGTTCCGAACGATGGCGTCAAACCGTATTCGAACTCAACTGTTGTCGGTCGATTGTGCCCACTTACAACGCCATCAATCATTACACTGTTTGCATTGATGATTATGGGCATTGTATTTATGACTGCCGATGGCGGTTGAATGAGTGTGTCCCTATAAATAAGTGTTTTACCATAAACGCCGGAAGCGATTCCAAAACTCGCATTCAAAAAGTTGATGTCGTTGATCGGATTCACATCATTTCCTGTGACCGTGAAAGAAGTCCAAGTGGAACCTTGATCGGCAGTATAGAGCAACAAACCATTTTCCCCTCCTATATAACCTGCACTGTCAGAGAGAAAATAAACCACATTTGCCATCGGACCTACAACGTCGATAACCGTATTCCATGTAACTCCACCGTCGATGGTTTTCAAAAGTGTGCGGTGTGCACTCGATGGATTTCCTCCGGCAATGAATCCGATCAGCGAATCGATAAAATAAACCGATTGGAAATTCCTAACATTCATCGATGCGGGAACAGTCAACGTTGACCATGAAATTCCACCGTCGTGTGTTTTCAATGCTGTGCCACTGTCGCCAACTGCAAAACCGATGAGCGAATCGGTAAACATGACATCGCGCAAAATTTGTCCGGGTGCATCAACAATCGTCGTCCAGTTCACTCCTCCGTCAATTGTCCGCATGATGGTTTGTGTCGTATCGTATCCTCCCACTGCAACGCCGGTTGTAGCATTTGTAAAATGAACGCCATAATAACTTCTTGAATTCAGTGGTGCATTCAATGCGATTTGATGCCAACTGGTTCCCTGATCGATTGTCTTGTAAAACATTCCCGCGTTTCCCACTGCATAACCGGCATTGTCTGCTGGGAAGTGCATGTCATTCATCTCTGCATTGATCGAGTCGACTTCGATTCCCCAAGATGCGGCTGAGTCGTCCGATACAAAAAAAGAAGTGATGGCATCGTTGTAGAAATTTCCACCGGCCGCAATTATTCTTCCTGTATTTAGGATCTGGACAGCATTGAAGTCACGGAAATGCGGACCATAGCCGGTGAAATGCCAATTCGGTTGTTGGGCGTCGATTCTATTGATGAAAAATAAGAAAACAAGAAGGAGGGGTACGGGGCGTTTAAACATAAAAAATTCTAGGTGACAAAAGTACTCTTAATAATCCCATAACATAACTGTTTTGTTTTTTTTCTAATACTTATCTAATCATCAAAAGCATTTAAACAGAAAAATATTTTTATAATGATGAATGGGGAAATATAAAATTTATAGATGTCTCATTATCATTCAAAAAATAAAATTTAGCGAATGACCAAAGGGTGTGAATGGTCGTTTTGTTGATTTAACGGTAGCCTTTAAAAAATGTATAAAACCAATATCATCTTTAATAACACTACTTTCGCAAAAATTTAAAACAAATCAAACCCAACAAAATGAAAAAAACCCTTACGTCAATACTTTTATCGGGCGCTTTCTTCGCTGCGCATTCACAGACCACTTTCCAGAATACAACCGATCTTTCCGGAAATGAATTTGGAAACATGATGGAGCTTTACGGTGGTGTGTTGAACATTACCGGAACAACCGATGCCACTGCAGGGGCAGGATATGATGCACTTGTAATGCAAACAGACCTTTTGGGAAATACAACAGGCAACATACATGCCGGCGGACTTTTAACGGAATATGGTACTGCTTCTTATATGTCTGCAACAGGAGAACAAACAATTGCTGGACGTTCAACCAGTTTTTCAACTTCGCCTGCAGGACTTGAAGATCTTATGGTTGTGCGGTTGAATGCATCCGGCAATCCGATTTTCCTTTCGGTGCTTGGAACAGACAGTGTTGATTATGCAAGTGCAGTCAAGGCGGCGAACGACGGAAATATTGTTGTCGCTGGAAGAGTGAAAAACAATACGGGTGGAAAATTGGATGGACTTCTTGTGAAGATGGATGCCACCAACGGAAACGTTTTATGGTCGCAAAATATCGGTACGCCGTATGCGAATGAAGCGATTTATGATGTGAAATCGTTGGGCACAGGAAATGGATACCTCGTTGCAGGATATTCCGGAGTGAATACGATCGGATTGAATGAAGCGATGTTTTCGAAGTTGGATGACAATGGCGCGATGCAGGGAACATTTTTGTTGGGTGGAACAGGCGATGACGATGCACGATTGATCATGGATGGCCCTTCAAACAAATTTTTCCTTTTGGGAAATACCCGTTCATTCGGAGCGGGACTTGGCGATATTTTCGTAGCGCGTTTTGATGTAAGCACCGGATTCCCAACATTGGATTGGTTCAACACTTATGGTGGTGCTGGTGAAGATGCCGTTACTTCTGCAGTTGTCGATGGCAATGGCGGACTTGTGATTACAGGAATTACAACATCTTTCGGAAGCGGTGGAGATGCACTTGCTTTTGGAATGGATTCCAATGGAGCCATTTTATGGTCCAAGAATTATGGTGGAACAGGCAATGACGCCTTTCAGAATATCATCAGCAATGGAAACGGTGGTTATTTTGTTTTGGGTTATACCAATTCATCACCATCAACGAACAATGACATGTGGCTTCTCGAAATGAGCAGCACCGGTGCAACAGGATGCAATGAAAACAATGCAGCATTGCTCACCTCGACTGCAGCTGCAACTTTGATTTCGCCTCCTACAGCTCCGACAACCGATTTTGTGTCGGCACCGATTACATTGATCAACAGGAATGCAGGACCGAACATCAACACAGGAACCAATACTCCCGTCTTCAATTCAATGTGCCTCACCACATCGATTGCAGAAAATGAATTGTCTACAGTGAAAATTTACCCTAACCCGACTTCAGGCTCCCTGAATTTCAACTTCGGAACAAACGCAAGCAGCGTAAGCGATATTGAAATTTACAATGCAATGGGTGAAATGATTTATAAGACTAAGCCCGGAAATGGGGAAGAGCTTTTCACAATGGATATGGGTTTCCTTGCCAACGGATTGTATACGGTTGTTGTCAATGAAAAAGACAAGAAACAGGTAAGCAGGATTTCGGTCGTGAAATAAACTGTTTGTCCGCAAAATTGAAAGGGACTGTCTCGTCGAGGCAGTCCCTTTTTTATTTTTGAAATCACACGTGAGGAAAGGGTTGTGTTTTAATATAACCCTGCACGGTTGATTTTTTCAATTACCCGATGGCGTAAAATAATCATCCTTGTCGGAATGGGGAACCAGGTAAATCCGTTGCCACTCATTTCCCTCAATGATTTCCCAGGTATGGCCTTTACCCAGCAGATCGGCGGCAATAAGTGCAACGCCCGGTTCAATGATGAAGGTGTCGCCGTTGGTCACTGTGAATCTTAATTTCCCTTTCAGCGTAATTACAAATTGATACCGCGGAGCGGGATGGGGGACCATCTCATAGGCATCGATATGTGTCTGCACGAAAAAATGCTTGAGGTCGATGTGTTTCAATTCCGATAGTGTTCCCTCCTGAAAGGAACAATCCGTTCCGTTGATGTTGATTAATTTATAGGCTTTCATAAAAGTGTCGGTAGGGAATAAAGTTAAAAGAATTCCATTATTTGAATGTTGAGAAATGCATCGGTTGGATTTACAATGGTCTTGAGGGATGGAAAGTATGAAATAGGTTGTGTTTTAATACAATATTCCCCTTGAGCCATAATTCCCGGGAGAGGATCTATGTTCATGGAAAGGCAGCATATGCAAGGAGTGCTGAGACTATCTTGTTTTCTTTTGAAACTATAATTTCCATTTGATGGCTGCATTTCTATCCATTTGGGTTCTCTCGGGAAAATATATGTCTATACAACGAAGTGCATAGGATATTTTCAATAATTTCATGATAGTCTGTAATGACCGAATGAAGGCTCGCCTGAGGATGTGCTAGACCATAATTCCCCAATTATCATAGGGACGCGGAAGTGTGGTGAAATGCCGGGAAATGAAATTGGCATACTCCCTTGATTTTTCGATTGTTTGGTCGGTTTGTAAGCAACAATGTTTTATATTCACATGTTAAAATTCCCATAACCCATTCAAGCCTTGTCCAAATGCGGCAAACATTTCGGACAAAGGCCACATAAAAAAAGCACAATGAAAAAATCACTTTTACTTTTCATTCTCAGTTTTTGTTTTGTAGGCGGTTTCTTATTGCGCGCACAAAACGTACTGCTCTTCTCGGAAAATTTCCAAAACGGCGGAGGCACTTTCACATTGAACGGCAATGGCCCCGGATCAAACACCGGTACCAATGAATGGATTGTCAACAATCAATATACGGGCGCTCCGACTTACCAGAATACGATGAGTCAAGACAGCACTTATAGTGGAACGATCAGCTTTGCACCATACAGTCAAAATCTTCACATCTACGATGTTCCATCGGGAATTACCAATTGCAATTTCAATCCATCCAATGCTTCCGACCGTTTTGCGAACATGACCAGCGGTATCTGTACCATGGGTATGGATTCCGTTCACTTCAGTTTTTTCTATCTCTGTCAGGGATCACCCACCGCTTATGGTGAGGTTTATTACAGTGCCAATAACGGACCATGGGTGCAAATCGGTTTGAGTCAGTACAACAATAAATACAAATGGAAATACGAAGACATTACCGATCCCGCTTTCAGTAATGTGAACAATCTCCGCTTCGGTTTCAGGTGGCAGAATAACAGTGGCGCATCTCCCGATTCCGTTGCATTGGCAATTGATGACATCAATATTGTTGCAACCAACAATGCGACAGCTTCCATTGTTGTCGATAGCGTTTCACCGAATCCTGTTTGTCAGGGTGGATTGCTTTTCATTTATTGGCATCTCACCGATACGTTGTGTGATGGAACATACGCGATCGATTTGTCGGATGCATTTGGGAATTTCAACACGGCGAATACCTGGGTGACGAGTATTTTTTATCCACAGATGAGTGGGGCATTTGCCATTCTTCTTCCGAGTTCCTCGGGAGCGGGTAGTTGTTACAAGGTGAGGATAAGGCGAACGTCGCCGCCTCCGGTATTCATAGGAGTCGCCTCAGGGTGTTTTTCAATTGTCGCGTGTCCGAACGTCATCACCACTTTACAACCTGTTGTCACAATGGATACCAATGCTGTCTGCGTGAGTAGTGCCATTGACATTCCATTCTATTCAACGGGAGTTTTTAATCCGGGCAATGTTTACACCGCACAACTTTCCGATTCCAATGGTGTGTTTGCAAGTTCGCCTCCCGTTGTTGGAACTTATCCAAGCACCGCCACTTATGATCCTTCATTGGGTTCACCTCCGGGATCTGTATCCGGATTGGTACCGAATGTTCCTCCGGGATGCGGTTATTATATCCGTGTTGTTTCTTCCAATCCGTCTGTGATCGGTTCGCCTTGGGGACCTTTCTGTATTGGTGATTGTGATATAACCACAAACAATTCGCACGATCTTAATTTCTGTGTTACGGATTGTGCAATAAATCCTGCAGGTGCAGATTCGATCATTGATATCAATGTCAATACGTACAACAACACTGCGGTTTACAATCCTGGAAATTTATTCGAGACCCAATTGTTGAGCAGCCTGAATTTTTCGCAGATCGGCCCGAATGGAATTCTGGGATCTGTTGCTGCAACGGGTGATACGACATTGGATATCCATATTCCATGTAAAGACAGCTTGGCCATCATCGGTGTACCGGTTGGCATGAATTACCTGCGTGTCATTGCAACCAACTCCAGCGTTCCCGACAATTCACTCGGAAGCCTTATCCGATTGACTATTGGTGCACCACGCTCAGGCGCAGAAGTAATCACCTCTTACGATTACACCACATTTGCACCACGCGATACTTTCTGTATCGGAGACATTGTAGCGTTGTTCTTCTCGCCATACAATTATTCCGACAATTCAACTTACATGTGGCAATGCAATGGAATAAACGGCGGAAATCCTTTTGTATCACCATCGGGTGCAAATTCGAATTCACTTTTTGTAAACCTGAATGCCGCAGGTGTCCTCATCTTCCGTGTACAGGAAACCAGTTACGGTTGTGCCGGACCTTGGTCACCGTACGATACAATTGTTGTTCTTGGAAACCCGAATGTGGTGGTAACAGGTCCACACATCGTTTGTCAGGGAGACACGAATACATTCTCCACTACATTCAACAACAACACTTATTATAACTGGACAGCAACCGGCGGCAATATTGTGGATACGTCAAACAATGTAATTGATATGTCATTCCCGAATGCGGGAACCTATCAGCTTCACCTGAATGCGATCAATGCATGCGCTTCGGCGTCCTTTACTTTCAGCGTAACGGTAAAACCCTATCCTACCGCCAATGCAGGAAATGATACTGTCATTTGCAGCAATAGTCTTGTAACGCTCAGTACGCCTACGGGAACGGGGTATACTTATTCGTGGACAAGTGGAACAACTGTTGTCGGAACCTCGAATACCTTAGTTGTCTCGCCGACGGTTACGACTACTTATGTGGTTGCCGTTTCCGTAGTGGGAGGATGTATAAGCCATGACACCGTTACCGTTATCGTGAGCAATTTGACCGATACGATCGCTTCCACTCAGGCAGGATGTAATGTCAATGATGGAACGGCGACAGTTACGCCAACCGGTGGAACCGCACCGTACAGTTTCAGTTGGAGCAATGGACAAACAACACAAACCGCAGTAGCTCTCGCACCGGGAAGTTATACATGTACCATCACCGATGCTCATGGATGTTCGATAGCATCACCGATTGTGGTTACAGGATTGAGTTCACTGAATCCGGATGCCGGGCCGTATGTGACAATTACGCAAGGACAATCCACGCAATTGAGTGGAACAAGTACAGGCGTGGTCACTTATAGTTGGTCACCATCTGTGGGATTGAGTTGCAACAATTGCCAGAATCCAATTGCATCGCCAACTGTCACTACAACTTATACGATGACTGTTACCGATTCACTTGGATGTACTGCAACGGATACGGTAACAGTTAATGTTGACATTCTTTGCGGACAGGTTTTCGTACCGAATGCATTCTCACCGAATGGCGACAATCAGAATGATATTCTGTATGTCAGGGGCGCTTGCATCAAGTACATGGATTTCTCCATCTACAATCGTTGGGGAGAACAGGTTTTCCATACCACCGATCCGACTATCGGTTGGAATGGGGTATGGCGTGGTGTTCCGTGTGAAAATGCAGTGTTCACGTATGTCTTGAAGGGAACGTTGCTGGATGGAACACAAATAGATAAAAAAGGAAATGTCTCTTTGATAAAATAAACAGCTTTAAATAAAAGGGGTTGGAAAGTTGAACGGTTGAAAAGTTGAAATGACGAAAACAACTTTCCAACCTTGAAACTTTCCAGCTTTTCAACTTCCAACAAATGGACAAAATGAAAAAACTTTTTTCCCCGGCCCACTGCCGCTTTTTTTCCGCCGCTGCATTTTTTCTGTTGCCGCTTTTTTCTTTCGGTCAGGACATTCACTTCACGCAATTAACCGAAACCCCATTGCTGTTGAATCCGGCGGAAACCGCTTTGTCGCACGACTTCATGGCCATCATCAATTACAAGGACCAATGGAAAAGTGTTACCAATAATCCATTCAAGACTTTTAATGTGTGTGGTGATATGGCATTCATGAAAAAGCAGAATGGAAATCACATGGGCATCGGATTGGATTTTTTTTCCGACAAGGCGGGTGATGGTTCAATGGGAACAACCACCGGACAAATACATTTGTCGGGAGTGCTTGCGGTGAACGATAACAATTTGATTTCCGCTGGAATTTATGGCGGGTTCGGTCAGCGCAGTATCGCTTATGATAAATTGAATTGGGACAATCAATACATCGGTGGTTACCTCGATCCTTCCGCACCTTCACTGGAACCGACAGCTTATCCCAATCGCACTTATGCAGATATGGGAGCGGGGGTCGCGTGGTTTTTTGGAAAAGGACACGCCACCATCAGTTCAAATGACGGGATGAGCATGACAGCAGGATTTTCCGTGCAACACATCAACCAACCCGTATATAGTTTTTATGGTAATACGGACATGCGTTTGCCAATGAAAATGGTTGCACATGGAAGTGCCGACATCGGAATAAAAAATTACAGTCTCGTTCTCGAGCCCGGCTACATTGTGATGATTCAAGGCGGTGCGCATGAAATAAATGCCGGCATGCTGGTCAAATACATCATGCAGGAAGCTTCACATTATACGGGAAGAAAAAATCCTGCCGCTTTTGTTCTCGGAGGATATTACCGTTTCGGCGATGCATTCAATATTGTTACCGCTTATGAACTCAACTCACTGCGAATCGGTTTGAGTTATGATGTCAACTTATCCGGATTGACCGTCGCCAGCCAATCGCGCGGAGGATTTGAAGTTTCGTTGCGGTTCATGATGACCAATACCGGCAACAACAAGAACAAGAGTTTTTTCAACTGATATTTTTCCCTTCCTGAAGCAACCCGGATTTTACGTGAACGGAAGGTTGTTTTTTAATACAACATCAGGGATAATGGGAATGAACCCGATTTCCCGATTTCATTCTCGACTTCAACTGTAGGCCATGGAGTTCATTCTTTTTTCCCGAGCCCTTGTGTCAAAGGGAAATCAAGAAATGTTTCTTGCTATTGATTGCTGCGGGGACATTAAGAACTTTCCAACCGTTCAACTGACCGACAACGAACCAATCGGTTAATGTTGCAATCTGCCTTTAATGTGTTACCTTACAGCAACAAGGTTTCCTCCCTGCGGTTATTCTTAAGCATTTCAAGATAGTTTCCTGTACCAACAAGCCCTGCAATTGGGTTTCCCTTGGAATTGTATTGCCCTGCACAATCCGAAAAGTGTGAATTGTGTAACTCTTTTCAAGAGTTGTGTAACGTTTATCGATCCGAATAGAATCACCTTTATCAATCCTGTCAAAAAAAAGCATTTGAAATTATACATCAAATACATGGTGAGCGCCCGCTGCAAAATTGTGGTGAAAGAAGTGTTGAAAGAACTCGGACTTCATTTCATGGTGGTGGATTTGGGTGAAGTTGAAATCATGGAAAACATTTCAGCCGAACAGCGCGAACAGGTGAAAGCGGGTCTGTTGGAAGCGGGTCTTGAATTGATGGACGACAAAAGGGCCATGCTGATTGAAAAAATAAAAAATGTGATCGTGCAAATGGTGCATCACAGCGATGAAATGATCAAAATGAATTTTTCCGATTTCCTCAGTGAAAAAATGAATCACGATTACACCTATCTCGCGAATCTGTTTTCCGAAGTGCAGGGAACCACCATTGAACAATTCATCATCTCCCATAAAATCGAACGCATAAAGGAATTGATCATTTACGGCGAATTGAACATTACCGAAATCGCCTGGAAAATGAATTACAGCAGCGTCGCACATTTATCGAATCAATTCAAGAAAGTGACCGGACTTTCACCTTCGCATTTCAAGCAATTGAAAGACAAGAGGAGAAGCCCCATCGAGGAAGTGGGAAATTAAATGGCAAAATGAAAACAGCATCACAACCGAAAATGGCTAAAAGGAAAAAATCAAATGAGTTGGATGATGCCAACAAGGAACTTGCTTTTCAAAACGAAGAGAAGGAAAAGCGTGCGGCCGAATTGATCATTGCCAACAAGGAACTCGCATTCCAGAATGTGGAAAAGGGAAAACGCGCCGATGAGTTGGTGATTGCGAACAAGGAACTTTTATTTCAAAATGAGGAGAAGGAAAAACGTGCCGATGAATTGGTGATTGCGAACAAGGAACTTTTATTTCAAAATGAGGAAAAGGGAAAACGTGCAGCCGAATTGATCATTGCCAACAAGGAACTTGCGTTTCAAAACAATGAAAAGCAAAAACGCGCGGCGGAGTTGAGGGTTGCCAATTATGCGCGCAGTCTTATTGAGGCAAGTCTTGATCCGCTTTTCACAATCAATCCTGCAGGAAAAATAACGGACATGAATAATGCGTCCGTAAACATAACCGGTGTGGCGCGCGAAAAATCAATCGGTACGGATTTTTTCGATTATTTCACCGAGCCGGAAAAAGCGCGGAAAGGTTATCAGGAAGCTTTTGCAAAAGGATTTGTTACGGATTATCCGTTGACAATAAGGGATCATAAATTGACCGATGTTTTATTCAACGGTTCGGTTTACAAGGATGAACAGGGAAATGTGCTGGGAGTTGTGGTTGTTGCAAGGGACATCACCGAACAGAAAAGGAATGAAAAGGAATTGACGGAAGCAAAAGTGTTTGCGGAATTGGCGACTGCAATCGCCGAAGAGGCAAAAATAAAAGCGGAAAGTGCAACACGCATTGCTGAAGATGCCGTAAAGGCAAAACAACAATTCCTTTCCAACATGAGCCATGAAATCCGGACGCCAATGAATGCGATCATCGGATTTACAAAAGTGGTTTTGAAAACGGAATTGTCGGCGAAACAAAAGGAATATTTGACCGCCATAAAAATGAGCGGTGATGCATTGATCGTATTGATCAACGACATTCTCGATTTGGCAAAAGTGGATGCCGGAAAGATGACATTTGAACAAACACCATTCAAGATGTCAGCGTCCATATCGTCGATGCTTCATCTGTTTGAAACGAAAATCCAGGAAAAAAACCTGGTACTCGTCAAGGAATATGACAACAGGATTCCGGATGTGTTGGTGGGTGATCCGGTGCGCTTGCATCAAATCATCCTGAATTTGGTAAGCAACGCCGTGAAATTCACAACGGAAGGGAAAATTACCGTAAGTGTCCGTTTGTTGGAGGAAGAAGAGGACAAGGTGATAATAGAATTTGCCGTTACGGATACCGGAATCGGCATCAGTGAAAGTAAAATCGAAAACATCTTTGAGAATTTCCAGCAGGCTACCAGTGGCACATCACGCCTGTATGGTGGAACGGGACTGGGACTTGCCATTGTAAAACAATTGGTTGAATCGCAAGGCGGAAATGTTCAGGTGCAAAGCAAAATCAACGAGGGATCCACATTCAGTTTCATATTGACTTTTCAAAAGACAAAAGTGAAAGCGGAGTTTGAGACGGAAACCGCCGAAGCCGATACTGAAATGAAGAATATCAAGGTGTTGGTGGTGGAAGACATTGCGCTCAACCAATTGCTGATGAAAACACTGCTCGACGATTTCGGATTTGAACGCGACATTGCCGCCAATGGGAAAATTGCCATAGAAAAACTGCAAATGAAATCGTACGATATCATCCTGATGGATTTGCAAATGCCGGAGATGAATGGATTCGAGGCGACGCAATATATCCGCAATACAATGAATTCGAAAATCCCAATCATTGCATTGACAGCTGATGTCACCACCGTCGATCTGGCAAAATGCAGATCGGTTGGCATGAATGATTATATCGCGAAACCTGTCGACGAAAAAGTTCTGTACAATAAGATTGTCGGGTTGGTGAAGAAACCCGTATCGATAAAGTACAATGACAACGTGATTGGAAATCTTCCGGATAAAAAATCAAGAAGCGTTGATTTGAGTTATTTGATTCAACGCACAAAATCAAATCCGGCATTGATGATGGAAATGATTTCCTGTTATCTCGAGCAGACTCCTCCATTGATCCTTTCGATGAAGCAGAGTTTTCACAATAAGGATTGGGATTCATTGCACACCACCATACACAAAATGATTCCTTCCTTTTCAATCATGGGCATCAGTTCGGATTATGAGAGCATGGCAAAAAAAGTCCAGCAATTTGCAAGTGCGCAGCAGGAGGCCGGTGGAATGAATGACTTGATTGTACAACTTGAAAATATCTGTGTACAGGCCTGCGAAGAATTGGAAGAAGAGTTTCAACGGATTAAAAATACGAAGCAATGAAAAACGAGAAAATAAGGCTTTTTTTGGTGGACGATGATGCTGTGTTTTTAAAATCATTGGAGATTGAATTTCTCGAACATGCGGATTTTATAATTGAGACTTTTGCAACCGGCGAACTTTGCATGAAGGATCTGTCGCACAATCCCGATGTCATCATTCTGGATTATCATCTCGATGGAATGGATAAGAATGCGATGAATGGAATGGAAACATTGGATAAGATAAAGGCATTCAACCCCGATATTCCGGTTGTCATGTTATCCTCGCAGGATAAAATCGATGTTGCGATCAATTGCATGCATCATCGTGCATTTGATTATGTCGTGAAAAGCGAAACCGCTTTCATGCGGCTGCAAAAAATCGTCACCACCATTTTCCGCTATAAAAGAATGGAAAAGGAATTGAGTTGGTATATGGATAGGATGTAAAAGTGCCCACTGGAATTCCCAATGTGTGAATTATGCAAGTTATCTCACGAATTATGTATCAATTGAATGTTTAAAGTGAGTAAACTTACAGTATGCAAACTCCGCCTATTGCCGATAATAATATTCACCGATCAGAAGAATTAATCGCTGCCGTAAGGGCGCTTTTTTTTCAGAACAAGGAGAATGAGGAACGTGCTGCTGAATTGGTCATAGCCTACAAGAAACTTTCTTTTCAAAACGGGGAGAAGGAAAAACGTGCCGCGGAATTGGCCATTGCCAACGAGGAACTTGCGTTTCAAAACACGGAGAAGGAAAAACGTGCAGCGGAATTGGTCATTGCCAACGAAGAGCTTGCGTTTCAAAACGGGGAGAAGGAAAAACGCGCAGCCGAATTGATCGTTGCCAACAGGGAGCTCGTATTTCAGAATGAAGAAAAGGAAAAACGCGCCGCTGAATTGATCGTTGCCAACAGTGAACTTTTATTTCAAAATGGGGAGAAGGAAAAACGCGCAGCCGAATTGGTCATTGCCAATGAAGAATTGGTTTTTCAAAACAGGGAGAAAGAAAAACGTGCTGCAGAGTTGATCGTTTCCAATGACGAGTTGCAAAAAACAAAAATGTTTTTGGATGAACATGTTCAGGGATTGGAAAAAATGCTGTTCATGATCTCACATCGCGTAAGGCAACCGATTACCCATATTTTAGGCTTGTCGAATCTGATGGAACAGGCAATCGACTCTCCGGAAAAACTGAAAAAGCTGACGGATTATATAAAACAATCTGCAATAGCACTCGATACACTGACAAAGGAATTGACAACATTCATTTGCAATTTCGAGACGAATGAGGGAAACAATGAAACCCCAAAAAAACAGAAGCATCAGGATTGACAACCGATACCTGTGGAATGACAAAGGCGTTACTTATCCGGTAGCGTTTTTTTTATGTTCACGGAAAAGCCGAAAACAACAAGTGTGAATCATGCAACTGATTCCCGGAATGGTGTAACAATTCCCTTTTCAAGTCTGGCCACCTTTGGCTGTTGCGGAAACGAATTCGCAATCGAATTGAAACACGATGAAAAGGGAATTGAAATTGACTTTTGCCGTAATGACATTTTTCATGTTCCCGAGATTGGATTTTGCACAGGCTCCAACACTCGAAAGCATATCGGATATTTCCCCTTTCCAGTTCAACAGGACAATAAACAACGTTGGGATTTCAAATCCAATTGAAAACATCGCCATCGATGGGGTCGCCGCTACAATTTACCCGAACCCATTCGAATCGATTGTCTCCATCAGAATAAATGATGCGGGTCTGCTGAATACCAATTCGCAATTGAAAATTTACAACCTGTTGGGCGAAGAGCTGATGGCCATTGCCTTGCTCAACACGACAACACCGATAGAAACAGGAAGCCTTCCTTCAGGTATTTATTTCTATGCCATCATCAGCAACCATAAAACAATCCAATCGGGCAAATTGATTTCGCAAAAATAGAATGTGTGAATGATGTAACAGAATCAATAAATCATGTAACACATTCCAGGCTTCAGTAGGTCATCTTTGCCAAGAAAGAGTCAGTAAAGTTTAAAACCCAAACAACATGAACACGAATGAATTGAAAGGAAGCTGGAATGAGGCGAAAGGAAAGTTGAAACAAAAATTCGCATTCCTCACCGACAATGATCTTTTATTTGCCGAAGGCAAGAAAGAGGAAATGCTCGCTAAAATCCAAATTAAACTTGGCAAGACAAAAGAGGAATTGCTCGCAATCATTGCAGCACTCTGATTTTCATTGCGGTTAACCATACTGTCCGGTTGAACGGATCGGACAGTATTTTTTATATCAAACAATCCATCAACGCCCGACCATTCGGGATTAAAATCAAAGACAATGAAAAAAATATTTTCACCATTCGCAATAATAGCCATGGCAGCCATAACGATTTTCGCAAGTTGTGAATCGCCGGCAAAAAAAGTGGAAGATGCAAAAGACAATCTGGCTGTTGCACAAGACAACCTGGAAAAAGCCAAAGAAGATTCCATTGCAGCACACAAGCAGGCAAGAGCAGAATATGAGAGCATGATCGAGGAAAACGAACGACAATTGATGAACTACAAACTCAAAATCGCAAAAGAAAAGACAGCCGACGCGAAAAAGGATGAGGAACGTCTTGAAAAACTTGAAAAAATGAATGCAGACATGAAAGCGTCAGTGAACGGGTACGAAGTTGCAACGCTTGAAAGCTGGAACATTTTCAAAACCGAATTCTTCAAGCAAAGGGATGATTTCAATAATGAGATAAATGAATTGGGAAAATCCTTGGCGAAATAAACAACATCGAAATCAGTAAAATATCACTAACGAGTTAAAAAATAAACACAATGGGAAATCTACTTTATTTGGTTGCAGTAATCCTGGTGATTCTGTGGGCCATCGGATACTTGGGTTATAACGCCGGAGGATTGATTCACATCCTTCTCGTCATTGCCTTGATAGCCGTATTGTTTCGCCTGATCCGTGGAGACAAAACAGTCTAACGCAATTCAATTCAAGATATCCGGATTTTTCATCAGGCAAACGACAGAATGTGTCATGGTAACGAATAATGCAATCGACCGGTTCTCTCCTGTTTTAAATTTGAATTGAGCGTTGACTGAGATTGATCAGCGGAGGTAAAATCATTTGACAGAAAAATAAAAGCAACGTTATGGAAAAAACAATCCTGCGTTCATTCACAATCCTGGTTGCATTTGCATCCGTTTTCATCCCTGATCCGCGCTGAAAAAAATGCAGTGCCGAATGAACAGGTTCACCTAACCTAAAAACAAAAACCATGGGAAATCTACTTTATGTGTTCGCAGTAATCCTGGTGATTCTGTGGGCGATCGGATACTTGGGTTATAATGCAGGGGGATTGATTCATATCCTTCTTGTCCTTGCCTTGGTTGCAGTATTGCTTCGCCTGATCAGGGGAGACAAAATCGTTTAACGAAAAAATAAAAATCAATATTATGAAAAAAGTAATCCTGTGTTCATTCACAAGCCTGCTTGCCTTTGCATTCATTCCGAATGCAGCAAAAGCAACAGATGCAATCAACCAAACCGAATTGCCGACGAACTCGGCTTCATCGAAAACAATTCTGTTGACGGGGTCAAACGAAATCAAGGCAATCGAGCATTCCTCATTGAGCCGCGCGGAAAAAAGTGCCATGCGCAATGAAATCCGTTCGACGGATAAACAGACACACAATGGTCCGGGAGGCATTTACATTTCAGTGGGTGCACTCATCATCATCATTTTGTTGCTGATCATTTTCCTTTAAGGAAAACGTTATGGAAACCGAAAGCGACTTGAACGCACAAATCCTGAAAATCACAATGATAATAAAGGATAAGTATCCTGAGTTGTCGAAGTATCTCGAGGAGATGAGTGTGACTATTCCGGATGAAAAAAATCCCGAGATAACACTCGCGAATTTGAAGTCATATTACGATTCGTTGAAACTGATGTTGAACAATTATATAATGGAACATCCGGCAGTGCCAAAACAACATAGACAAGTTTATTCAATTCCAAAACACCGCAATGAAAATCCCAGCTAAAATAGTTGCCCTATTCATGATCATCGATTTCTTTTCATGGATGGCGCCGCCTCAAGCGAGAGCACAGGGAGGGTCAGTGAGTTTTCAGGTTTTCTATGATGACTTGAGTCCCTATGGTACGTGGATGAACAATCCAACTTACGGATATGTTTGGGTCCCGGATGCAGGTCCCGGATTTTCACCTTATGCAACAAACGGTTATTGGGTCTATACCGATTACGGATGGACGTGGGTTTCCGATTATGCATGGGGATGGGCGCCTTTCCATTATGGAAGATGGTACTACGATGCAATGTATGGACCGATTTGGGTTCCCGACAATGAGTGGGGACCGGGCTGGGTGGATTGGAGAGTTTCGGATGGATATTATGGATGGTGTGCAATGGGACCGGGTTCGTATCATCATCGCGACGAGGATTGGAGATTTGTGGACAACAATCATTTTGGAAGTACGACCATCAATAATTATTATGTCAATACGACGACCAATACAACGATCATTAACAAATCAACGGTTATCAATAATCCACGCACGGACAATTCAACACATGTAAATTATAATGGCGGTCCCGATAAAACAGAAGTGGAAAAACACATGGGAAAAACGATCACACCTGTTGTCGTCAAGGAAAGCGCCACGCATGAACAGAAAATGAACAATAACCAACTTGAAATATACAAACCGCAAGTTCAAAAAAATGATGCAGCTGGAACGAAGCCGGCACCGGCAAAAGTGGTCGATGCGAAAGATGTGAAAACCGTTGAACAGAAAAAAGCGGAAGCGCCCAATCAAACCGCCAAACCGCAAGCGAACAAGGCAAATCCACCGGCACAATCGCCACAACAGAATAAACCACAGACACAACAGAAAAAGGAACCTGTTCCGGTCAGCCAGCCTCAGCAGAAAAATCCACAACCGCAACCTAAACAGCAACCAACTCCACAACAACCTAAACCAAAGCAACAGCCATCAGCGCAACCGCAGCAACAACCACAACCTAAACAAGAACCAACTCCACAACAACCAGCACAACAACCGCCGCAGTCGCAGCCGCAATCAAGACCACAATCGCAACCCAAACAATCACCGCAGCCGCGATCACAATCGCATGGGTCAAAACCGCATTAGTTGATTTTGTTTTGATGCAACAGCATGCAATGTGTGAATGTTGTAACATATTGACAAAGTTGTGTAACAGGCACGCGAACGGTTCGATTCACCTTTGGCCTGTGAAAATTCATTCACTGAAAAAATCGGGTCATGAAAATATCATTCAAGGCCGAATCATTAAATAAATAAAAACGTCCCATGAAAAAATTATTGCTTGCTTCATTCATCTCTTTCGCTGTTTTCAGCATTTCGGTTTCCGCTCAGGATACAAAAACACCTGCAGCTTCCGAATCATACGGAAATACGTTGAACATCGGATTGGGAATCGGTTATTATGGATATGTCGGACATTCCATTCCTGTCATTCATGCCGATTATGAATTCAATGTTGCACGGAATTTTACACTTGCGCCATTCGTCACCATTTATTCCTATCAGGATTATTATTACTGGGGAAATCCGAATTATCCATACAGGAATTATTCCTATCGCGAAACGGTCGTTCCCGTTGGAGTGAAAGGTTCCTATTATTTTGATCAACTGTTGCACGCCGGTTCGAAATGGGATTTTTATCTCGCCGCTTCATTGGGATTTGCAATTCACAGGACAACCTGGGAAACCGGTTATTATGGAGAGACAACCGTTGTCGATCACAGTTCAAGCGGATTGTATCTCGACGGTCACATCGGAACCGAATATCACTTGAATCAAAAAGTGGGATTGTTCCTTGATCTCTCAACAGGCATTTCCACTTTCGGTTTGGCTGTTCACTTCTAGAAAATAATCCTGAAAAGAAAGAATGGAAACTCAAGCCAAAATACCGTTTTATGCAAAGGTTGCCTTGATATTTGTTGGACTGTTTGCATTTGTATACACATTGTATATCGGTCAGAAAATCATTGTTCCCATTCTTTACGCAACCATTGTCGCCATCCTCCTCAATCCGATCGTGAATTTCTTGGTTTCGAAAAAGATAAACAAGGTCATTGCCATTTCACTCGCGGTTTTTCTGGCGCTCGTTGTTATCCTTTTCATCTTCTACATTATCTCTTCGCAAGTGACCATGTTCAGCGAAACGTATCCCCAACTGAAAGAGAAATTCGATTTGACAAGCGATAACCTGACCCAGTGGGCTTCCGATAAATTCAACATCCGCCCAATCAAGATCACAACTTGGATAAAGGAAAGCCAGATGGATGCGATTGGGAATATCGGCATCGGGGAAAAAATTTCTGAAGCGGGAAGGATACTTCTCGTTGGAATGCTGCTTCCGGTATACATATTCATGATTTTATTTTATAAAACACTTTTGCTGGAATTCGTCCGAAAACTTTTCAAGAGCGAACATCATGCAGTTGTTGTGGAAGTGCTCACGAGTACCAAAACAATTATCCAGAGTTATCTCGTCGGACTCTTTTTTGAAATGCTGATCATGGCTGTCTTGAATTCTGTCGGCCTTTTATTGCTCGGTATCCAATATGCAATCATTCTCGGAATTACTGGAGCCATATTGAATATCGTTCCTTATATCGGTGGAATCATTGCAATCGCCTTGCCGATGATCATTGCATTTGTCACAAAGGATTCATCCACTTATCCGCTACTCGTTCTTGCTGTCTATTTATTCATCCAGTTCATCGACAATCATTTCATCATTCCGCATGTGGTTGCAAAAAGGGTGCAATTGAATGCTCTCATTTCAATCGTCGTCGTTTTTGTCGGTGGCGCATTGTGGGGAATTCCGGGAATGTTCCTGTCCATTCCGCTGACTGCCATCATCAAGGTTATTTTCGATCACATTGATTCATTGAAACCGTGGGGATTCCTATTGGGAAATATTGTTCCCACCACTTCAAGGTTTTCCTTTATCAAACAAAAAAAATGATCGAGCAATTCATTCCCCGCAAACACCATGGCGATGAAACGTTTCGCAGATCCATTGTAAAAACCGTCAGTTACAGGACGATTATCCTGCTACTCGATTTCACGTCGATTTATTTATTCACGGGACAATTGAAAATCGCATTGGGTTTTATGTTGGTCAGCAATGTCTATACGACGGTCGGTTATTTTTTCCATGAGAGGATCTGGGACAGGATAAAATGGGGCAAGCTGGATTATGAAAAACCGGCAAATGAAAAATTGACATTCACAGGGAACCAATCAAGTAAAATAAATTAACCGACAAACACAATCAATATGAAACCGAACATCGGTATTGCAGAAAAAAACCTGAAACATGGCATCACTCTCCTTTCAACTGTATTGGCCAATGAAATGGTATTGTACATCAAGACAAGAAAATCGCATTGGAATGTAACCGGTGAAAGTTTCATGGAACTCCACAAATTGTTTGAAGGTCAATATTCACAATTGGAAATATCGATTGATGAGGTTGCCGAACGCATTGGGAAATTGGGTGGCAAGACGATCGCAACCATGCAGGAATTTTCAAAATTATCATCACTGAAAGAATCGCCCGGAAAGTATCTTTCCTCGAAAGACATGATCAAGGAACTCCTGGCAGATCACGAAACCATAATCACCGAACTGAGAAAAGACATTGAAACATGTTCTACAAAGTTCAACGATGCGGGAACTGCGGATTTCCTTACCGGACTCATGGAACAACACGAAACGATTTCGTGGATTCTGAGAAGATACCTGAACTGATTTTAATTATTGGAAATGGAAAGCGCAGCGGATTCAAAAAAGGATAGGATTGAAGATGATCCGGAAGAAATTGTGGACAATTATTTTATGTCTGCACTCAAATCCTTTTTTATGGAAGTCGCAGCGATCTCCATCTTTACCGCACGGTTTTTCAGGGAAGCGGTCAAGCCCCCTTATGAATTCAGGGAACTGTTGAAGCAATGCTATTTGATCGGTTACAAATCATTTCCATTGGTGGCAATCACCGGATTCATCATGGGTTTGGTATTGACGATTCAATCGCGGCCAACACTTGCGCAATTCGGCGCTGAGTCGTGGCTGCCGGCAATGGTTGCGGTTTCCATCGTCAGGGAAATCGGTCCGGTGATTACGGCATTGATTTGCGCGGGCAAAGTGGGTTCGGGAATCGGTGCGGAATTGGCATCGATGAAAGTGACCGAACAAATCGACGCGATGGAAGTTTCCGGAATCAATCCGGTCAAATATATCATTGTCACACGGGTTGCTGCGGCGACATTGATGATTCCCGCCTTGGCAATTGTTTCCGATGCAATTTCATTGTACGGTTCTTATGTCGGTGTGAACCTGAAAGGCGATGTGAGTTTTCATTTGTTCTTTTCACAGGTTTTCGCGGCATTGAATTTCAAGGATTTATTTCCCGCCATCACCAAAACTTTTTTCTTCGGATTCGCAATCGGATTGATCGGTTGTTACAAAGGCTACAATTCAAACAAGGGAACAGAAGGTGTGGGCAAGGCGGCAAATGCTGCGGTTGTCATCGCCTCATTATTGGTTTTCATAATCGATATGGTTGCGGTCCAACTCACGAGCTTATTCGGGAAATGAAATGGAAGAAGTTGTGGTCGATATAGAACATTTGAAAAAATCATTCGGCAGGAATCAGGTGCTGCGCGATATCAACTTGAAAATGCACAAGGGGGAAAACCTGGTTGTCCTGGGAAAATCGGGAAGCGGAAAATCCGTCTTGATAAAATGTCTTGTCGGATTGATTGATCCCGACGAAGGGAAATTGACGGTGTTGGGGAAAAACATTTCCGATTTGAATTCCGGTGAATTGAATGCAGTGCGGAAAAAAATCGGTTTCCTTTTTCAAAGTGCCGCTTTGTATGATTCGATGACGGTGAGGGAAAATCTTGAATTCCCATTGAGGGGCGACAAAAAAATGACACGGGTGGAAATGGATGCATTGGTCATGGAGGAATTGAAGAATGTGGGACTTGAAAATGCAATCGATAAAATGCCTTCCGAACTTTCAGGCGGAATGAGAAAAAGAATAGGCTTGGCGCGGACATTGATTTTAAAACCGGAAATCATGTTGTACGATGAACCGACAACCGGATTGGATCCGATCACCTCAAAGGAAATCAGCCGATTGATTCTGGATGTACAGAAAAAATACAATACATCCTCCATCATCATTACGCACGATGTGGAATGTGCGCGCATCACCGCGAATCGCATCATCATCATTCACGAAGGGAAATTCGTTGCCGAGGGGACTTTCCAGGAATTGGTAAAATCGGAAGACAAATGGGTGCGCTCATTTTTCGAATAATCTTTTAAAAATCAAACCATGAAAAAAAATGCACGGAATAATATTCGATTGGGAATATTCGTATCCACGAGTTTGTTCCTGTTGATCACCGGGATTTATTTCATCGGTTCGCGTCAACAGTTATTCGGAAGCACTTTCACGATCCGTGGAATCTTCAAGGACATCAGTGGATTGCAGGTGGGGAACAATGTGCGATTCTCCGGTATAACGGTTGGCATCGTTGAAAATATTTCGCAACTCAACGATACTTCCGTTCAAGTGGATATGTTGATTGATGCAAATTCACGCAAGTTCATAAAAAAAGATGCAAAGGCGATTGTGGGTTCGGATGGGTTGATGGGAAACAAGATAATCGTGATTTCTCCCGGAGCGGCAAGCAAAATGGAAATTGCAAACAATGACTTGATCCAAACGGCGGTTCCGATCAACATGGATGACATTCTCCTCAAGCTGAAAATCACCAGCGACAATTCAGCCAACATTACCGGGAATTTATCCGCGATCAGCAACAACGTGCGTGAGGGAAAAGGAACAATCGGGATGTTGCTGATGGATACAACTTTTTCAAAAAATCTCGCAGGAGCGGTGGAAAATATCAAGGCAGGGGCGGGTGGTTTCAAGCAAAACATGGATGCTGCAGGAAAAAGTTTTTTGTTGAAAGGCCATATCAAGAATTCTTCCAGGAATAAGTGATAAATAATTGTTCGTTGCCATGAATGCGTGAAATGGTTGAATGGCGGGATTTCAAATCTTGTCCATGGCAATTGCCAATTCCATTCCAGGCAAACCCACTTTGGACATGTGAATCATGTAACTTATTTCCAAAGTTGTATAACATTCCCATCAATGGAAGTGTGAAACTTTATGAACAAGGCTTCTATCGACTTAGCTGCATGGAATCAAATAAAACTAACCCCCATCCAATATGTCCACCAAAAACACTTACCATCCCATTGTCGAAGAATTGATCAAGATGATCAAGTCGAACAATTGGAAAGATAAATTTGAAAAGTCAATCAGGAAGGCACACGCTAAAAATGTCCCGTTTTTGTCGGACGTAAAAAACCTTGATCAGTATTTGGATTGGATCAATGAATTCATTTTTTGGGTGCCGACGGAATTTTCTTCCGGACAGAATGTAAATGATCATCTCAGCGCATTTTATTTCATCGCCGATCAGGAACCTGTTTTTTCATTGCAGAATAAGATCATTCCACACAACAACGCGCTGCCACTTACACCGTTTTCAAAGTGGCTCGTGAAATATGCAAATGTGATTGGAGATTTTCTCGATACACCTGCATCATTGACAAAAGAATCGGAACAGACTTTTTACGATTCGCCGAATTACAATATGAAAGAATATACGCGCCCTCACGGTGGATGGAGAACTTTCAATCAGATTTTTGCAAGACATTTCAAACCCGGATTTCGTCCTGTTGCAGCAATTGCCGATCAATCGGTCATCGTCATGCCCGCCGATTCCACATTCGGAGGGCAATGGGAAATACGTGCGGATTCTCATGTAACGGTTAAAAACCTGAATTGGAAAGTGAGTGAATTGCTCGAGGGAAGTCCATATAAAAACCGTTTTGAAAATGGAATGTTCATGCATTCCTATCTCGGCCCTACCGATTATCATCGTCAACATGCACCGGTTGGTGGAAAGGTTTTGGAAGCCAGGACAATTCAGGGACAGGTTTATTTGGAAGTGGAAGCTGTGCCCGATAAAGAAAAATCCGGAAAACATTCCCTGAAACTGAAAAGGAATTTCGATTCGTTGGATGTTGCGGGTTACCAATTTGCACAAAGCCGCGGATTGATTGTGTTGGATACGCCAATCGGTTTGGTGGCGGTTCTCCCGATAGGAATGTGTCAGGTATCTTCCGTTGTCATTACGGCTGAAGTGGGTGTTACGGTTCGCAAAGGGGAAGAGTTGTCTTATTTTCAATTCGGCGGTTCCGATATCATTGTGCTGTTTGAAGCGTCAAGCAACGTGAGTTTTACGGCGCAACGGACATTGCATTATAAAATGGGAACGAAGATTGCGCAAGCCTATCCTGTTATTTAGACAAGGTGAAACAAGAATGATAAAACAAAAAGGAAAGGAATGGCTGAAACGGTATTTGCCTGCGGAAATTGTTGGAACAATAACGGCAATTGGCGTGGCAAGCGTAACCCATTTTTTTTCCGGCAACCCGATCCTGGTGGCTTATGCAGGTTCACTTGGAGAGGCAATCGGTTTTTATTCGACCATTTTTTTTCAAAACATATCGGTTGCGGTTGAAAAAAAGAAAACCGGCAAACAGGTTTTTTCCTTTTCCGATTTTTTCGGAATCATCAGGAATATTGTTTTGGAATTCGGTCCTGCCGGAATCATTGACGGTTTATTGGTTCGGCCTTTTTTCATGTATCTGTTTCCCCTCCTTCTGAAAAATTTCACGCTTGGCATTCTGATTGGAAAAATTACAGGTGATGTCACTTTTTATTTTTTGGTAATACTTGGATATGAGATGAAAAAACGGAATGATAACACAGGATCGAAATGAAACAGGAAATGAAAACAAAAAATGTGTTCAATGAAATGCGCGACATTGGAGTCATTTGGGTGATGGACGAAGCCGCCAAGCTCGGCTTTCATGCTGGTAATCCGGAATGGGCGAACTTGGGACAAGGCGAACCCGAGGTGGGAGAAATGGAAGGCGCTCCGGCCAGAATAAAGGAATTTACAATCGAACCCGACGATGACAGGTATGGTCCGTTGAATGGCATGGAACTGTTGAGAAAAACAATTGCAGACCATTACAACCGGCTTTACCGCAAAAATAAAATTTCAAAATACACTTTCGAGAATGTAAGCATTGCCATGGGCGGTCGTCTTGCACTCACGCGGATTTTTTCAATTGTCGGATCGATACGGTTGGGTTACAAGGTTCCCGAATATCCGGCGTATGAAGACCTGATCAACTATCAATTGGAACGCATCATTCCCGTTTGCATTCCCACAAAATGGGAAAACAATTATTCATTGCGTCCAACCGAATTTGCCGAGGCGATTGAAAAATCCAACCTCGATGCTTTTTTATTGAGCAATCCCTGCAATCCGACTGGCCATGTAATCAAGGGAGATGAATTGGATGAATATGTGAAGGTTGTGAAAAAACACAACTGCACACTTATTGTCGATGAGGTTTATTCGCACTTCATTTATGAGAACGGGAATCCGGCAAACGCGCCCGTATCTTCTGCGGAATTCATTGACGATGTGAATTCCGATCAGGTGCTGATTGTGGATGGCTTGACGAAATCCTTTCGTTATCCGGGTTGGCGATTGGCTTGGGTTATTGGACCGAAAAATATCATTGATGATTTGGGAAGGGTGGCAAGCGGAATTGATGGCGGACCGAGTTTGCCCATTCAAAGGGCGGCACTGCAATTGTTTGAAGCGGAAAGGGTGGATAAGGAGTCCCACGCACTGCGGAAAGTTTTCAGCCGGAAAAAGAATATCATGCTGAATTCCCTTCGGAAAAACGGGGTGATTTGTTCTTCCGATGCCAACAGCACATTTTATATCTGGGCCGATATCAGTCAACTGCCTTCAGGATTAAATGATGCGGACCGTTTTTTCAAGGAAGCGCTGCAACGAAAAGTGATTTGTGTGCCTGGTTATATGTTCGACATTCACCCCGGCCAACCGAAAAAGGCTTCGGCATTCAATCGCCATGTTCGTTTTTCATTTGGGCCTGAAGAGGGAAACATAAAAATGGGACTTGAAAAGATTACGGAATTAATCAAATCGCATTCATGACATGATACCTCAAGGAAAATTATTGATCATCGGTGGGCATGAGTATAAAGGTGAAATCGCCGGAGAAAATCTTACCATCCATAGGAAGAAAGAATCTCAAACCCACTTCGAAATCTTGGGTACGCTCATATCGGAAATTCCACGAACGCATCACATCATAGAAATTATAGCTTCGGCTTCTTCCATACCGAAAGAAATGGAAGCGCTTTATATTGATTCCTACAAACGCGAAGGTTTTACGCAGGTAGGAATCATAAAAGTGGAAAACAGGGAAGATGCACACGATCCCATTGCAATCAAACGTATACAGGGGGCACACGCTGTTTTTTTTACAGGCGGCGATCAGAACAAACTTGTTTCACTGATCGGAGAAACGGAATTATTGAAAACCATTTCACGCAAATATTATTCCGATAAGAATTTTATTGTTGGCGGAACAAGTGCCGGAGCAATGGCCATACCCGAAACCATCATTGGAGGTGGTTTGATCCGTGAGGCGCTTTACAAGGGTGATATTGAAATTGCGAAGGGTTTCGGCTTGATCAATGGTGTTGTTGTTGATACGCATTTCATCAAGCGCGGACGTTTTGCGAGATTGGCGCATGCGGTTGTGTTGAACCGTTCGTGCTTGGGCATCGGATTGGGTGAAGACACTGCGTTGATTATTTCCGAAGGAAATCGTGCCGAATGTATTGGATCAGGAATGGTTATCCTGATCGATGGAAACAAAATAAGCACAACCAACATTGATGTGGTGAATGATTCCACCGCAATCGTGATGGAAAACCTGAGCGTGAGCATTCTTGCGGAAGGCAGTTGCTATTTATTGAAAGAGAGAAAATTCCTTGAAGGAATCATCCGCAAATGAAATCAGCACCGGATGATCGACAGTTGAAAGGGAATGGCATCCTCGCCATACACCAGTTCGATTTCTTTCCCGTTTTTTTTGTTCGGGAAAATGGATGAAATGATTTTTTGCAGCTGCATGAATGTGGTTTCATCCTTTATCGCATAAACAAAAGCCTGGTGTTGCATGCAGTTTTCATGTAGCTCGACCTTGTACTGGGAAGATAACATCACCACCGGAATATCGGGATTGAATTTTTTTATCCTGTCCAACGCTTCAATGCCATTCATCGCATTTTTCACAATGCCATCAAGATGGTAATCGAGAATGATTACATCGGGGGAGTGTGACAGGCTCTTCATGCAAAGCTCACCGGTTGCAAAAGTCTCAATGGTAAAATCTGCATGTTGGAGAAAATCGATTTCCAGTGATTTTAGAAAAAGTGCATCGTCATCAACGAGGAAAATTTTTATTTTTTCGGTTTTCATGTTTTATGTTTTTGATTTTATGGAATACTAAAGTTGCGTAACCCACAATAGTGCGGTGTTACACAATTCCTGCAAAGAGTTGTATAATTCACATTGTTCCAATCGGGAAGGTGTGAATGATACAATGTTTTTCAAAAGTTATGTAACATGGGAGTGCTCTGAGATGTGCAGTTTTGCGAAATGACCATTCACTTAATTCGGAACAACCCATGCAGCATCGGATAAAAACATTGGGTGAATTATTCAAGACAACTTTCAAGGAATGGAATGACAAAGACCCATTCAGGCAAAGTGCCGTCATCGCCTATTATGCCATTTTCGGTATTCCGGGATTGTTGATTCTGGTACTTTCCATAGCGGGATACTTTTTCGGAAAGGAAGTGGTTGATCAGAATATTTTGGGGCAAGTCTCAAAGACTCTCGGTGCTGAAACGGCAAAACAAATCGGAGCGATACTGGTCAATGTCGGTAAATCGAAAGCCACCGTTCTGGGTTCCATTATCGGCATTGTGATTTTACTCGTTGGCGCTACGGGCGTATTTGTTGAATTGCAAAAAACCCTGAATGCAATCTGGCAAGTGAAGGTGGTGCCTCGGAAGGGACTTTGGCCAATACTGAAGGCAAGGCTTTTCTCTTTCGGATTGCTTTTGGCAATCGCTTTTCTGCTTTTGATTTCATTGGTAGTTTCAACGACACTGGCTTCGATGAGCAATTGGATGCAGGGTGACGATTCCCATTTGCGTGTTGTTTTTTTCAATGTTCTGAACTTCATTTTTTCATTTGCGGTGATATCTTTCCTTTTTGCATTGATGTTCAAGATTCTGCCCGATGCGAAAATAGAATGTAAGCATGTTTGGTTGGGTTCAATTGTTACCGGCTTGTTGTTTGAAATGGGAAAAATATCACTGGCATTTTATTTCGGTAAAGCCCAGCCCGCGTCTGTTTATGGTGCTGCCGGCTCAGTCATTTTGATTCTGTTGTGGGTTTCGTATTCATCCATCATCCTGTTTTTTGGCGCCGAGTTTACCGCGACTTATGCAAAAATGCATTCCGGAAAAATTGCCCCTGCGCAAATTGCCAAGCCAGTGGCTTCCGACAAACCCCAATAATCATTTCTGCTTTTTCCCTTTCATTTTTCAAGCCCCGTTCTGACATGTGAATTATACAACTCTTTCCCAAAGTTCTATAACACTTGAATATTTGTCATTACAGACCTTTGTTACGTTGTGAAAATTCATTCACAATAAAAAAATAAACAAAATGACAAATACGACAACACCAATCAAAAAGCAATCTCCTGTTACCGCTGAAGACAATAAAAAAGGGATTGAAAACCACAAAAAGGCAGCAAGCCATTTTGAAGCTGCAGCGCAACATCACCAGGATGCAGCGAAGCACCATGAAGCGGGCAATCACGAAAAAGCTTCTGAAAGTACAATCAAGGCTCACGGACAGCAATGTCTTGCCAATGAGTGTCAGAAAGAAGATGCCAAACATCATGCAATGAATAGTTAATCACTGCAATTTGATTTTTTACCGATAATTGTCGGGACGAAATTTAAAACACCTTCATTTTATTATGAAGGTGTTTCTTGTTTTGATATTGGAGGTGTGAATTGTATAACTTATTCCCAAAGTTGTGTAACACTTGCATGATGAAAGGCTCGCAAATTTGGAGCATGAAGACAGAAGGCTTGATCCACGAGGAATCCGTTCCAGCAATTGAAACGGGTGAGAAGTGTGAAGATGAGTTGATTTCTACCAAGATTGAGTTGGCCATTCAAAACGATGTGAATGAAAAAGTCGTGGCGGAGTTGGATTCGGCAAACAAGGAGCTTCATTCCAGCAATGAAGAAAAAGGAAAACGCGAAGCCGAGTTGATCATCGCCAATAAGGAACTTGTTTTTCAAAATCGGGAGAAGCAAAATCGCGAAGCGGAATTGATTGTTGCCAACAAGGAACTTGTATTTCAAAATGAGGAAAATGAAAAGCAGACAATTGAATTGAATATCACTTATGATGAACTCCGGCAAACGGACGACTATCTGAAAAAATATATTGAGGGCATGGAGGAAATGATGTTCATGACTTCGCATAAGGTTCGACAATCCATTGCCCACATTTTGGGTATTTCGAGTTTACTCGAGAAAGCAATGAATTCTCCCGATGAGTTGAAGAAAATGATAGGCTATATAAAACAATCCACACTGAAACAGGATGATTTCATAAAAGAGCTCACTGTATTCATGGGTGAGTTGGAACGAAAAGGGAAAAATAAAAATGCGTCATGACAACAACTTCCCCGATGAGTAACAATGAAATTGACCAGTTGATATCCAACGAACACCGGCATCTCAACAAGTTGCATCAGATTGTCAATGATACCATCAAGGCGGAAGAACTCATCATTCACAACCTTTTGCATCCTCCCATGGAAACACTCACGCAGGGACAAAAGATTTCCGATAAGGTGGCGCGATTCGGGGGAAGTTGGAAATTCATCATCATGTTCGGAGTCATATTGACAATCTGGATTCTTTTCAATGTCATTGTTCTCACCCATTATGAATTCGATCCTTATCCTTTCATCCTCATGAATCTTGTGCTTTCCTGCATTGCGGCTTTACAGGCTCCGATCATCATGATGAGCCAAAACCGGAAAGAGGAAAAAGACAGGATGAGAAGTGAAAATGATTACATGATAAACCTGAAAGCGGAAATGCAAATCCGCAGCATGCACCAAAAAATGGATTTGTTATTGGAAGAGCAGATCGAGACGCTTTTTGAAACACAGGAAAAACAATTCATCCTGCTGAAGGAAATAAGCCGTAAGCTGGACAAGTCTTCTGCCGGATGAAAAATATTGAAATGACAACCGTGCTTTCGCTTAAGACGGTTATATGGAAGTAAGTGTAGGTTGGTAGTAGGTAAAGGAGCGTTGTATTAAATTACAACGCTCCTTTTAAATGCAATCCAATTAGCGCCGAAATGCAGCACCGAATCCCAATGTGTGAATTATGCAACTCATTTCCATAGTTGTGTAATACTTGCAGTAGCGAAACGACTCACATTTGTCTTTTCCCGCCAATACAATCGAAGGTGAAACCGGCTTTTAACAGTGATATGAAATAAATACAATGGAAACATTCAAAACGGCAAAAACACAGGAATCCCAATATGCAAGAAGTTTGATCGAAGCGAGTTTGGATCCATTGGTTACCATCAGCACCGAAGGCAAGATCACGGATATGAATGAAGCTACGGCAAACATTACGGGAGTCACACGCGAGAAACTTACGGGTACCGACTTTTTCGATTATTTCACCGAACCGCAAAAAGCGCGCGAAGTGTATCAGGAAGTTTTTGCAAAAGGTTCCGTTGCCGATTCACCGCTTACGCTCCGCCATAAAAATGGCAAGCTGACCGATGTTCTGTTCAACGGATCGGTTTACAAGGATGATCGTGGAAATGTATTGGGCGTTGTAATTGTTGCACGTGATGTGACAGCGCAAAAATTGCTTTCCAAATATTCATTGAGTTTGATTGAAGCGAGTCTGGATCCATTGGTAACCATCAGCACCGAAGGGAAAATCACCGACATGAATGATGCGACAGTGAAAATTACAGGAATAGAACGCGAAAAACTGATCGGTTCCGATTTCTTCGATTATTTCACTGAGCCGCAAAAGGCCCGTGAAGTGTATCAGGAAGTTTTTGCCAAAGGTTCCGTTGCCGATTCACCGCTTACGCTCCGCCATAAAAATGGCAAGCTGACCGATGTTCTGTTCAACGGATCGGTTTACAAGGATGATCGTGGAAATGTATTGGGCGTTGTAATTGTTGCACGTGATGTGACAGCGCAAAAATTGCTTTCCAAATATTCATTGAGTTTGATTGAAGCGAGTCTGGATCCATTGGTAACCATCAGCACCGAAGGGAAAATCACCGACATGAATGATGCGACAGTGAAAATTACAGGAATAGAACGCGAAAAACTGATCGGTTCCGATTTCTTCGATTATTTCACCGAACCGCAAAAGGCACGTGATGTTTATCAGGAAGTTTTTGCCAAGGGATTCGTTATCGATTCCCCACTTACGTTGCGCCACAAGAATGGAAAGTTCACCGATGTATTGTTCAACGGTTCGGTTTACAAGGATGATCGCGGAAATGTATTGGGCGTTGTAATTGTAGCCAGGGATATCACTGCACAAAAGCAATTGGCCGAAAGGGAAATTGCAGGACGTGAAAAGGAATTGATGCGAATGGAGGAGTTGGAAAGATTCAGGAAACTGACAGTGGGAAGAGAGTTGAAAATGATAGAATTGAAAAAGGAGATTGAAGAATTGAAAGGCAAGAGTTAGTTTTTGCTGAAATGATTTCATCAACCCGAAAAAATAAAATACAAATGTCTTCATCACCGAACAGCGGAATCGACATCGAAGCCTGGAAATCCAAAAGAAATCCGGAAAACACTGAGGAAACCATTTCCGAAGAGAAAATCGATTTGCAGGATACCGAAAAGGCATTGCTGAATATTCTGGATGATTATTCCGAAGAGAAATACCATTCCGAAGACAGTCAACGCGCCCTGCTGAATATCCTGGATGATTACAGCGAAGAAAAAATCCATTTGGAAAATACACAGCGTGCCGTTCTCAATATTCTCGAAGATTACAGTGAAGCGAAAGAAAAAGCGGAAGAGTCGACCAAATTGAAAGAGGCGTTTCTTGCCAACATGAGCCATGAAATCCGTACACCGATGAATGCCATCATTGGCTTTTCGGATATTCTGTCGAAGGGAAATCTGGAAGAAAAAGAAAGGGAATATGTCAAGACAATTAAAACGGCTGGAGAAAACCTGCTGACAATCATCAACGACATACTTGACATTTCAAAAATTGAAGCCGGAATGATGGCTTTTGAAGAACATACTTTCAGTGTCAAGGAAATTTTTGCGTCCCTTAATATCATGTTGGGGGAAAAGGCAAAAGAAAAAAACCTTGAATTCGTATTCAAGTGTGAGGATAATGTTCCCGATCGTCTGCTTGGCGATCCCACACGTCTTACGCAGATTATTCTCAACCTCGCAGGAAATGCGATCAAGTTCACCCAAAAGGGAAAAATAAATGTTCGCGTAAAAGTCTTAAAGGATAATTCGTGCCAGTCTCAACATCTTCGTGGAGATGGAATTACGCTGTTGGAATTTTCAGTGCAGGATACCGGAATTGGAATAACCCCGGATAAACTCGAACATATCTTCGAACGGTTTCGTCAAGCGGAATCCCATACAACAAGGAAATACGGCGGCACCGGATTGGGGTTGAGCATTGCAAAACAATTGGTCGAACTTCAAGGTGGAACGTTGTCGGTTAAAAGTGAAATCAAGGTAGGCTCGACATTTTCATTTTGCATTCCCTACAAAAGATCAGCTGAAATTTTGCCGATTGCAGAGGTCACGGGAGAAAAATACAATCTCGAAAAACTCAGCCGGTTGAATATCCTGTTGGTTGAAGACAACCAGTTGAATGTGAAACTGATTTTAAGTTTGTTCTCGGAGAACAGCATGAAATTGCAAGTGGCGGAAAATGGAAGTGTGGGAATCGAAAAAATCCGCGAAAATAATTTTGACATCATCCTCATGGATATGGAAATGCCGGTGATGAATGGATACGAAGCCGCGACCATTATCCGCCATGAAATGAAAAACAATATTCCGATCATCGCAATGACCGCCCATGCCATGGCGGGTGAAAAGGAACGTTGCCTGAGCTTGGGAATGAACGATTACATTTCAAAACCCATCAATGCAAATCTGCTTTTTGAAAAAATATATGATTTAACCCTTAACTGCTGATAAAATGCCAATCGAAAATAATATTCAAAATGTGTGTGACCTGAATTATCTCAACGAGATGATGGGCGGAAAAAAACTGTTGATCAGGGAAATCATGGATGCTTTCCTCGAACAGATCCAGGAAGAACTCAAATCCATCAAGGATGCGATAGAAAGGACGGATTTTTTGATCATCAAGAAATTTTCCCACACCATGCGGTCATCCGTTTCCATTATGGGTATTTCCGTGCTCACTCCCATTTTGCAGGAAATGGAAAATCTTGGAACCGCAGGGGTAAACATTGAAAAGATAAAGGAACTGAACGGGCAACTTGTTTTGATATGCAAGCAGGCTGTCCGGGAAATAGAAAATGAAAAACTCAACTGTGCCTAAGTTTCAAAACCCTGTCAGGAAAGTGAATATGCTCACCCGATTTTTCAAGAATATCGCGTCACCTAAAAAAATAATATTTATTGTGGAAGACAATGAAGTATATGCAAAGTCCTTGAAAGGTTTTTTGAGCATTCGTTTTCCGCGGGTTGAAATAAAGATATTTTCCGTTGGGGAAACCTGCTTGATGGAATTGCACCGGAATCCGATTGTCATCATCATGGATCATTTGTTGAATACGAACCTAGGTGATGCCGCTACCGGATTGTCGATCATAAAAAAAATAAAGTCGATGAAAGCCAATACGAATATCATTTTGCTGAGCGCCCAAACCGAATTGAATGTTTTTGTAAAGGCGCTTGCGGAATATGGTTGCACCTATTTGCGAAAGGATGAACAGGCCTTCAGTAAAGTGGAGCAATACATCAATACAATGAATTTACTCGAATGAAATGCATTCCATATTGGAATGTAAAACAAAAAAACAAAAATCATGAACTCGAAGAACCAGATAAATATTTTCATTGTTGAAGACAATAAGGTATTTCAACTTGCGCTGAAGGCCGATATCGAAACGGCTTTTGCAAAAATGCCCATCAAGATCCATTCGTTTGAAACGGGAGAGAGTTGCATGAAGAAATATGCGGAAGACAAGCCCCAAGTGGTTATCCTTGACTATAATCTCAATAGTATAAATCCGGATGCGATGAATGGCATCAAGGTTTTGGATCTGATCAAAAAGGAAAGTCATGATACCAATGTCATCATGCTGACCAGTGAAGACAACATTGACATTGCACTGAAATCATTCAAGCACGGCGCTTCCGACTATGTTGTCAAGACAGAAACAAAATTCAGGAAAATAAATTTTTCATTGTTCAACCTGTTCAAGATGATGGAAGCGAAGAAAGATGCGAAAAGATACAAGTATATGGCGGTCGGATTCCTGGTCTGCGTCACCCTGCTTGTTGGCGGAGTGATTGTAGTTGAAATGCTCAATCCTTCGTTGCTTAAATAAAATCGGCGGACACTTTTTCTTTAACAGTTTCACAATAAATAAAACAAAATGACAACAGCAAAATACCTGGGCATTTGGATGGATCATTCGACCGCTCATTTGATGGAATATACAATAGATCCCATCGAAACAAAAAGCCTTGAATCAAAATTCACGCACCGAGAAAAGGAGCACAGCTTGGGCAAGGGCGAAAACCTGATGCACAACAAGGAACAGCATCAGCAATCAGAATATTATAAAAAACTGGGTGAAGTCATCAAGAATTACGAAGAGGTGCTTCTTTTTGGACCGACCGATGCAAAAGCAGAATTGGCCAATCTCCTGAAAGCCGATCATCATTTCGCAAAAATAAGAATCGTCACCCAACAGGCCGATAAAATGACGGATCATCAGCAACACGCTTTTGTCAGGGAGCATTTTACAAACCATTATTACAATGCAAAATGAAAAACGAAAAAGACAATACGGATTTGCCAAGGAAAAACGGTGCCAATGAAAACAAAAAAGGTTATCCGTTATATCCTGTAGGTGAAGATATTTTCAATCATGCCAAGGAGGAACAGGATATGAACCCGGAAGATATTTCCAAAACAAAAACACCAAACGAAACCGATACGGAAGGGAAAGGCAACGAGAAGGATTTCAAAGACGACCTATCAGGAAGTGATTTGGATATTCCGGGTTCTGAATTGGATGATCAGCAGGAAAATGTTGGAAGCGAAGACGAGGAAAATAACGGTTACAGTTTGGGTGGGGATGATCACAACGATTTGGATGAAGATAAAAGTGAATGAAAACAGGTGAAGGATAATCCGCAATGAGTTTTTGCCAATAAGACAAACCGAAAATGAAAAAGAGAAAATTAACCACAGCAAGCGGCAGACCCTATTGCGAATTCGAAAACTCAATGACGGTTGGCAATCGTGGACCGATTTTATTGCAGGATTATTTTCTGCACGAAGACTTGGCACATTTCAACCGCGAACGAATTCCTGAACGTGTTGTTCATGCAAAAGGAACGGGAGCATTCGGAACTTTTACGGTGACGCATGACATTACGCAATACACAAAGGCGAAATTGTTTTCCGAGATCGGCAAACAGACAAGAATGTTTGCGCGTTTCTCTTTGGTGGCGGGCGAAAAGGGAAGCGCCGATTCCGAGAGGGATCCCCGCGGATTTGCGCTTAAATTCTATACCGAAGATGGCAATTGGGATTTGGTCGGGAACAATACACCCGTGTTTTTTGTCAAGGATGCAAAAAAATTCTCCCATTTCATTCACACACAAAAGCGTGATCCCAAAACGAATTGTAAGAATCCAACAGCTGTTTGGGATTTTTTCAGTTTGAATCCGGAAAGCCTTCATCAGGTAATGATTTTGATGAGTGACCGCGGAACCCCGTTTTCCTACCGTTACATGAATGGTTTCGGCAGTCACACTTTTTCCATGTACAATAAAAACAATGAACGGGTATGGATGAAATTCCATTTCAAGACATTGCAAGGAGTGAAAAATTTCACCGACAAGGAAGCGATTGAAATGAAAAGTGTTGATCTCGATCATTCGCAACGCGACATGGTGGAAGCGATTGAAAGAAAAGATTTCCCCAAATGGACACTGTCAATTCAAGTGATGACGGATGAACAGGCGAAAAATTTCAAGTGGAATCCGTTCGACGTTACCAAGGTTTGGTCTCACAAGGATTTTCCATTGATCGCTGTTGGCACCATGGAGCTGAACGAAATCCCGAAGAATTATTTCCGTGATGTCGAGCAATCCGCTTTCGCTCCGGCAGCAGTTGTTGATGGCATCGGTTATTCACCGGATAAGATGTTGCAGGGACGTTTGCTTTCCTATCCCGATGCACACCGTTATCGATTGGGTGTGAATTATGAAAACATTCCTGTGAACAGGTGCCCATACGCAGTTGCAAATTACCAGCGTGACGGATTCATGCAGGTGGGTGATAATGGGGAATCGACTGTGAATTACCGTCCGAACAGTTTTGATGATATTGTTGTGGACGAGAATTATAGGGAATCACCCATGCAATTGGAATCGGTGACAGCCGATTGGTTTGACCGCAATGAAAATGACAACGATCATTACTCACAGCCCGGAGCGTTGTATCGGGATGCGATGAATGCACAAGACAGGAAAAATCTGGCAAGCAATATTGTGAATGCGATGGGTGGGATTGGCGGTGAGAAAAAAAATGAAATCATCAATAGGCAATTGTGCCATTTTTTCCGTGTTGATGTTCAGTTGGGAATGGCGGTTGCAAAGGGATTGGGAATTGATATTGACGAAAAGGCAATGGTGCATGTTAAATAATCGTTCAGGGTATATTTTCATTACTGCTTTAAAAGGAAGGATGAATAATGGAAACAATTTTATTGATCGAGGACAATCCTGAAATTCTCGATAACCTGACCGAGTACCTTGAAATGGAAGGCTATAGGATTCTTGCAACCGATAACGGGAAAAAGGGAATTGAACTCGCCACTGAATTTATGCCTGACCTGATAATATGTGATATAATAATGCGTGAGATGGATGGTCATGAAGTGTTGCAGTTGCTCTTGCACACAGCCAAGATTTCCTCCATACCTTTTATTTTCAGCAGTTCACTTTCCGAAAAGAATGATAAGGCGAATGCTTTGAAGTCGGGTGCTGCCGATTACATCACCAAACCTTTTGAATTGGATACATTGTTGGAAATGATGAAGAAATGTATAACACCGGAAAAGGAAATACAAACAGTTCCTGGCTGAAATAATGGCTTCATTGGCATCATTTCAAAAGCATGCTCATCCAGAATGGAAATGCTTTTTCATTGAACGCCGAATGTGTGAATGATGTAAGTAATTGAAAGAGTTCTGTAACAATTGCCATTCTTAAGGACTCACCTTTGTTGTGTTGTGGATATTCATTCGCAATATAAATTGTACGGGAGTGAAAGGTAAGTCGCTATTTATTCTCGTATTTGTTCTCTTCCCCAAAATGAATTTCGGACAGTCGCCCAATTTGGGGGCGGCATCGTCTTTTGTCCTGTTTACGGCAGTCGGTGCATTCACGAATGTTGGAGCGACAGTTGCCACAGGTGATATCGGTACAAATGCAGGGGCATTCACCGGATTTCCTCCCGGAACAATAAACGGACAAACCCATTTGACGGATTCCGTTTCATTGCAAGCGGCATCGGATGCGGATTCCGCTTACAGTTTTATGAATGCAATCACTTGTGATACCGTTATAGGAGTTGTATTGGGAAACAACCAGATCCTTTCTCCCAATGTTTATTGCATGGGAGCTTCATCATTGAATGGCGATTTGACATTGGATGCCCAAGGTGATCCCAATGCGTTATTCATTTTCAAGATCAACGGCGCTTTGGCTGCAAACTCATTGTCGAATGTGATCCTGATCAATTCCGCTTCCATGTGCAATGTGTATTGGCAAGTGAATGGGGAATTCGATTTGGGCGACAGTTCTGTTTTCCAGGGAACGGTAATTGCCAATGGCGCACTCAACTTATTGGATGGCTCAACACTTGAAGGAAGGGGACTTTCCATTGGAGGGGCCATAAACATTTCTACAATGACAGCCTCGTTATCCTGTTCACCTTCCCAAATTGTTTTACCGATTGAATTATTGTTTTTCAATGGATCGGATAAACATGCTTACAATCTATTGTCGTGGTCCACTGCCACCGAAACGAATAATGATTATTTCACCTTGGAAAGAGCAACCGACGGGGAAAATTTCACGCAGGTCGCAAGAGTCAACGGAGCGGGAACGAGTTCGCAACCGAATGATTATTCCTTCGCAGATTATGGTTTTGACAAAACAGTGAATTATTACCGATTGAAACAAACCGATTATAATGGACAATCCCACACATTCGACATCATTGTCATTGACAATACGATTGTTGTTCGGCAAATGGTGCGAGTGACAAATGCGTTGGGTCAGGAAGTGAGTGCGGATTATGAAGGCTTGAGATTTATTTATTACAAGGACGGGACTGTTGAAGAAAAATCAGGAAATGGAATTTTTCAAAAATGAAAATCGACACAAAATGAAAAAGCTGGAAAACAAAACGGTGTTTATCACTGGAGGATTGTCGGGTATTGGCAAGGCATGTGCAATGGCAGCGGCAAAAGAAGGAGCCAATGTTGCAGTAGCAGATATGAAATCCGATACTGTCGATCAGGCAATGCAGGAAATACGCAATGAAAACCCGAACGCGATTTTTTTGGAATGCGACGTGTCTGTTTTTGCACAAGTGGAAAATGCAATTCAAAAAACGGTAAGTGCATTCGGAACGCTTGATGTAGCACTTAACAATGCCGGCATTGGAGGCGAACCCGATAAAGTGGGTGATATGGGCGAACAGGCGTGGCTGAAAGTGATTGGTGTGAACTTGAACGGTGTATTCAATGGCATGAAACATGAGTTGACACAGATGCTGAAACAGAAAAGGGGAGTGATCATAAATATGTCTTCCATTTTGGGTAAAGTGGGATTCGCCACTTCATCGCATTACGTTGCGGCAAAACACGGCGTGATCGGACTCACACAAACGGCTGCGTTGGAATACGCTGCCGACGGGATACGCATCAATGCAATTTGTCCGGCATTCATCGACACGCCCTTGCTTACCAAGGGTGGTTTTGACGTTCATGCGGATGTCAAGCAGCAGATTGTTGCAATGCATCCGATGAAACGTTTGGGCAAATCGGAAGAGATTGCAGCAGCATTTATTTTTCTCGCTTGCGATGACAGTTCGTTCATGACAGGAACCGCAATGGAAATCGATGGGGGATTTTTGGCACAATAAGGAGGTTGGTTTGTAAGACAACCCGATATTCCGGATCGGACAAAAGCGTTTTCATTTGGGTATGGAAATGCTTTTTCATTGAAAGCCTAATGTGTGAATGATGTAACTAATCGCAAGAGTTCTGTAACAGTTTGGGATGACCGGCGGCTCACCTTTGAGCAGTGAAAAATAAAATCACACTAACATCAAGCAAAATGAAAAACAAATTATTACATAAGATAACAACCGCTGCACTGTTATCGCTCTCAACATTGGCTTTCGCGCAGGCTCCGCCACTCGGAACTGCGGCTGATTTTGTTCTGTTTACAACTGTCGGTGCAGTGAGCAATACAGGACTTTCGCACCTTACGGGAAATGTGGGAACGAACAGCGGATCGAGCACGGGCTTCGGAAATGTGGATGGTGTGATGCACGACAATGATGGGGCAAGTGCGCAATGTGCTGCCGATTTGTTGATCGCGTACAACCAACTCAATGCCACTGTCCCGACTTTCTTTCCGGCAAATTTATTGGGCAACGGACAAATTCTCAATGCAGGGGTGTATTCCATTTCAAGTGCAACCACACTGAACCTGAATCTCATTCTTGATGGACAGAACAATCCGAATGCGGTTTTCATTTTTCAGATCCAAGCGCCTTTTTCAGCAAATGCAAATTCAAAAGTCACGTTGATCAACGGAGCGTTGGCATGTAATGTATTTTGGAAAATTGAAGGTTTGGTAAGCATGGCTACCGGAACAACAATGCGCGGAACTGTCATTGCAAACAACGCAGCAATCAACATGAGCACAGGCGACACACTCGAAGGACGTGCACTCTCCACTGCGGGCGCTGTCACTGTTGACGGCGTGTTGGCATATACACCGATCGGTTGCGGAAGTCTTTTGTTGACCGGACCGCTTGCACCGAATCTTTTATCGACCGCTTGCTACACCTTATTTTCTTCCATCGGCCCGGTTACAAATGTTGGAGTTACACATGTCACGGGTGATGTGGGCAGCAACAATGGGTTGACAACAGGTTACAATCCTTTGTTCGTTACCGGAATGATTCATCCGATTCCCGATGGTTCAACAGCCATTTGTGCAACCGATTTGACCACCGTCTACAATTATCTCAATGCAATTCCTTATGATATAGAACTGTTGTATCCCGCACAATTCGGACACAACTTGGTTCTTACACCGCACACTTACATCATGAATTCGGCTTGCACATTTACCGATACGCTTTATCTCAATGCTGAAGGTGATGCAAACGCTGTGTTCCTGATTCATATCAACGGTGCACTTTCTACAAGTGTTTCTTCAAAAGTGAATCTGATCAATGGCACACAAGCGAAAAATGTTTTTTGGGAAGTCAACGGTGCCGTCAGCATAAATGACAACTCCATTTTCAACGGAACAATTATTTGCAATAACGGAGCAATGGATTTGCTGACCAATGTTACGCTTAACGGCAGGGCACTTACAACAACAGGCGCTTTAAACACATCAGCCATTCTTGCAATCATGCCTCCGGGCTGTGGCGCAATTGCTCCCAACATCACAACGCAACCTACCAATCACGTGGTTTGTGTTGGTGATTCAGTGAGTTTTGTTGTTACGGCAACGGGAACAGG
>CAYMZV010000001.1:0-47907 GCA_964394965.1 uncultured Chryseobacterium sp. | reverse complement strand
CCATCTCACCACCCCGGCTTCTTCTCCCTAACCGTGGGTGAAGTTTGGGATGCCAGGGTGGTGAAGAGGTAACGGTTAAGTGTTTTCATAGACAGAATACTTTTTATTTTTCACTTCACCCTCACCATCTCACCACCCCGGCTTCTTCTCCCTAACCGTGGGTGAAGTTTGGGATGCCAGGGTGGTGAAGAGGTAACGGTTAAGTGTTTTCATAGACAGAATACTTTTTATTTTTCACTTCACCCTCACCAGCTCACCACCCCGGTTTCTTCTCCTTGACCATTGGGTGAAGTTTGGGATGCCAGGGTGGTGAAGAGGTAACGGCTAAGTGTTTTCACCGGTAGAATACTTTTTATTTTTCACTTCACCCTCACCATCTCACCACCCCGGCTTCTTCTCCCTAACCGTGGGTGAAGTTTGGGATGCCAAGGTGGAGAAGAGGTAACGCTTAAGTATTTTCATCGGCACATTAGCATATCAGCACATCAGCACATTACCTTTGCGGCATGTCCGAACAATCCATCAACTCTTCCAAAGCGCCTGAACCTGTAGGCCTTTATCCGCATGCGAAACGCGTGGGGAATTTCCTGTTTTTATCCGGTGTCGGTCCGCGCGAAAAGGGGACGAAAAAAATTCCGGGAGTGGAACTCGATGAAAACGGGAAAATAATTTCCTACGACATCGAAAAACAATGCCGCAGCGTTTTCCAGAATGTGAAATATATCCTGGAAGATTCCGGAAGCGGTTGGGACAAGATCATTGACGTCACCGTTTTCCTCACCAACATGAAAGACGATTTTCCCATTTACAATAAACTGTGGGCCGAATATTTCAAGGAAAATCCGCCTTGCAGAACCACACTAGAAATCAATTGCCTTCCCACCCCCATCGCCATCGAACTGAAAGTGATTGCCACCATTTAAAAGTTGAAAATTGAAAGGCTACGATCAATAAAATTAAAACCGTTTTTCCGCTTTACAATTTTCCAACAGTTCAACTTTCCAATTTTCCAACAATCTTGCATGAAACGCTTTTCCCTTCTGATACTTTTTCCGGTTTTGTTTTTTTCCTGCGATGATCAAGCCGATCATCCGAAAGGCGTTGTCGATTCCCAGGCGAGAAAATTGAACGACCGCGCATGCATGCTCACGCGTTCGGGAAAAAACGAGGACATCCAACAGGCGATCGGCATGCTCGATCAGGCGACAAAAATCGACAGCAATTATTTCACCGCGTATTGGAACAAGTTGGCATTTCTCGATAAACTGAAAGAATACGACAGGGCCTTGGCAACAGCAAAAGAATTGAATCGGCTCAAACCGAATGATCCCGTTTTTTATGTCACCATCGGGACTTTTTACCAGCGAAAAAACGATTCCGTTACCGCAAACACATATTTCCAAAATGCAATGACGCATTTTAATGCCGCATTGGATACGTTGAGTCCGCAAGGCCGTCATTACGATTTCCTGTTGATGAACAAGGGGATCGACCTCATCATGCTTGGAAAAATGAAAGAGGGAAATGACATCCTGCAACAACTCTACGATTCACATTCCGACTCCACTTTCAGGAAGACCGTTTCATTTTACATGAACAAGGACAAAAAGGAAATCGTCGACAGTTTGGAAAACAATCATACCCGATAAGATGCGTTTTTTTATTTTTTCATTGTTGGTTTTTTCCCTTTTTTCCTGCGGAAGGAAACGTGTCATCACATCGCAAGGGCAAATCGTGCTCAACAACAGGAATATCCATTGGGAAATTTTCACCGAACACGATACCTGTTTCAAGTACCTGTCCGACAATGGAAACATCATTGCCATTGCCTATGCAGCGGGAATGCCCGATATGCAAGACAGCACATTTTCCGAAAAGGACTTTTCGCTCGATGGAAAATTGATCGAGCAGAAAACGTTTCTCGCCGGAAAACCGGAAGGGCAGTGGACGGCGTATTATCCGAACGGGAAAAAGAAATCCATTTCCAAAACAAACAATGGAACATTGCTCGAATACCGTGCGTGGTACGACAATGGACAGGCGCAGGTAAACGGAACGCGTCTTGACAACGGGAAAATGCAGCGGACGGAATTTTTCAGGAATGGAAAAACGAGTGAGTCGTTTGAAACCGATTCTGCGGGAACAGGTTTCTGTACGGTTTATTTCATGAACGGGAAAAAGAATGCGGAAGGCGACCTTTTCAACTTTTCTCCCGTCGGTCTCTGGAAAAGATATGATTCCCTCGGAAATCCGCTGCACGACACACTTTTCAGGGCGGTTCACTTGACCATTCCAACGCAACCGGGGAAGAAATAACAGCTTTTCTCCCTCATTTCACATCTCACATCTCACGTCCCTTTTCCGTATTTTTGCGTCCCTCCAATAAGGAGCGTTTTCAACAATGAAAAAGTACCCCGAATTTTCCAATCTCAATCTTCCCGACATCGCCGAAAAAGTGTTGGCCGACTGGGATCAGAATCATGTTTTTGAAAAAAGCGTTTCTTCACGCGAAGGCGCACAACCGTTTGTGTTTTACGAAGGGCCGCCTTCCGCCAATGGAATGCCCGGCATCCATCACGTAATGGCACGTGCGATGAAAGATATTTTTTGCCGTTACCAGACACTCAAGGGAAAACAGGTAAAACGGAAAGCCGGTTGGGATACACACGGCTTGCCGATTGAGTTGAGTGTGGAAAAGGAATTGGGAATTACGAAAGAGGATATCGGAAAGAAAATTTCCGTTGACGAATACAATCACAAGTGCCGCGAAACGGTAATGCGTTACACCGACAAATGGGAGGAGTTGACGCGACTGATGGGTTATTGGGTGGACATGAAACATCCGTACATCACTTACGAAAATTCGTACATCGAAAGTGTGTGGTGGCTGTTGCAGGATCTGTACAAGAAAAATATGCTGTACAAGGGTTATACGATTCAACCGTATTCTCCGGCGGCAGGAACAGGTTTGTCTTCGCATGAATTGAATCAACCGGGAACGTATCGCAACGTGAAGGATCGGACGGCGACGGCGATGTTTAAATTAGTTGAAAGTCAAAAGTCGAAAGTCGAAAGTTTGATAGGAGGAAAAACTTCTGGTGATGTTTATTTTCTTGCATGGACAACAACTCCTTGGACGCTTCCGTCGAATACAGCGTTAGCAGTTGGGAATAATATTGAATATGTTTCTATACAAACATTCCATCCCTTTTTCCCAGGTAAAGATCCAATCATTGTTATTCTTGCCAAAGACCTTGTTTCAAAATATTTTTCTCCCTCTGTTCCCGCTGGACTTACAGATCCACATCCTCATGGGAAAACAAACCCTGAAAACTTTTCTAGTGAAGTAAAAAAAAGCGGAAAACCATTCATGATGGGAGGGCAACCCATTGCCGAATTCAAAGGCTCCGATCTCGTCGGGTTGCAATATGAACAGCTCCTCCCTTACGTTTTGCCCAATGAAAATCCGGAAAATGCATTTCGTGTGATTGCGGGCGATTTTGTTTCTACCGAAGACGGAACGGGAATAGTGCACATTGCGCCTACGTTCGGTGCGGATGACATGCGTGCGGCGAAAGCTGCGGGTGTGCCTGCGATGCTGGTGTTGGATGAAAATAAAAAAGCCGTTCCGTTGGTTGACCTGCGCGGGAAATTCCGTCCCGAGGTGAAGGATTTTGCCAATGAATTCGTGAAGGCGGAATATTTGTCCGATGAGAAAAAAAAATCGGAAGCGGAGCGTTTGAAAAAACTTTCGGGCGGCGAATTGGAAAACCTCATTTCGAAAATCGTTACGCGCACGAATGAATATCTGAGTGTCGATGAACGGATCGTTTTGAAATTGGAGCAGGAGGGGAAATTATTCAAGAAGGAAACGTACGAACACAATTATCCGCATTGCTGGCGAACCGACAAACCGATTTTATATTATCCGCTCGACAGTTGGTTCATCAAGGCTTCCTCGATGAAAGAGCGGATGGCGGAATTGAACAGGACCATCAATTGGAAACCGGAATCAACGGGAACGGGACGTTTCGGCGAATGGCTGAATAATCTGCAGGACTGGAATTTGTCGCGGTCGCGTTTTTGGGGAATTCCATTGCCGATCTGGAAATCGGAAGATCACACCGAAATCATTTGTGTGGGTTCGGTGGAAGAATTGAAAAACGAAATCGGAAATTCGATTCAAAAGGGATTCATGGAAAAAAATCCGCTGGAGAAATTTGTTCCGGGAAATTTTTCAAAAGAGAATTACAACACATTCGACTTGCACCGTCCGTATTCGGATGATATTGTTCTGGAACGAAACGGAAAAAAACTGTTCCGCGAATTGGATCTCATCGATGTGTGGTTTGATTCCGGTGCGATGCCGTATGCGCAATTGCATTATCCATTCGAGAACAGGGAATTGATCGACGGACGGAAATATTTCCCTGCCGATTTCATTGCCGAAGGAGTGGATCAAACGCGCGGATGGTTTTACACCTTGCACGCGATTGCAACAATGTGTTTTGATTCTGTCGCTTACAAAAATGTCATCTCGAACGGGTTGGTGCTCGATAAGGTCGGCGTGAAAATGTCGAAACGCCTGGGCAATGCCACCGATCCCTTTGAAACGCTGAAAACGTACGGCCCCGATGCAACGCGCTGGTACATGTTTACCAATGCGTCGCCGTGGGACAATCTGAAATTCGACAAGGATGGAATTGCGGAAGTGCAACGCGGATTTTTCGGAACGCTTTACAATACATATTCCTTCTTCGCACTCTACGCCAACATCGACAAGTTTGTGTTCGATGAAAAAAATATCGTTCCGGTTTCAGAGCGGACGGAATTGGACCGTTGGCTCATTTCCCGCTTGAACAGCTTGTTGAAATTCGTCACCGAACGTCTCGACGATTATGATTCCACACCTGCAGCGCGCGCGATAGAAAATTTTGTTGACGAGCATTTGTCCAATTGGTATGTTCGGCTTTCGAGAAGAAGATTCTGGAAAGGTGAATTGACGCGCGACAAGCAGGCTGCGTATGAAACGCTGTATGAATGTTTGAATACGGTTGCGCAATTGATGAGTCCATTCGCACCATTTTTTGCTGATTGGTTGTATCACAACCTGAATGCGGATGCGATTGAAAATAAAAAAACGGAAATGTCCGTTCATCTTACGCTTCTCAAAAAAACGGATGAGAAATTAATTGATCACGAGTTGGAAGAACGCATGGAGCTTGCGGAAAAATTCTCTTCGTTGGTGAGATCGTTGCGCAGAAAAGAAAATATTCGCGTTCGTCAACCTCTTACACGCATCATGATTCCGGTTTTGGACGAGCAATTCCGTGCCCGTTTGGAGTTGGTAAAAGACCTCATTTTGGCCGAAACGAACGTAAAAGCGCTGGAATATGTCACGGAATCAGGTGTCTTTGTAAAAAAGATTAAGCCGGATTTCAAATTGCTGGGGAAAAAACTCGGCAAGCACATGAAGTCGGCAGCGGCCGCATTTGCGGCTTTCACGCAAGAGGACATTGCATCGATGGAGCGTAACGGATTCTTCAATTTGGTGTTGGACGGCGAAACAATAAAAATAGAACTAGCTGAGGTTGAGATACTTGTGGGTGATTTGCCGGGAATGTTGGTGGCTGTTGATGGTCGTTTTACAGTTGCGCTTGACATTACGTTGACGCCCGAATTGAGGGAAGAAGGGCTGGCAAGGGAGCTTGTCAATCGCATTCAGAACATTAGAAAGGACAAGGATTTTGAAGTAACGGACAAAATCGATGTGAAGATAAAATCGCATGAGTTGCTTGTCTCTGCTGTGAGAAATAATTTCAATTATATTTGCTCTGAAACTCTGGCTACTACACTTGAACTGGTGAATGATTTTCATGAAAAAGAATCAGTCGCAGTAGAAGTGGACGAGAAGATTAAAACGTTAGTACACATTACAAAACACAATTAAACTTTCCACACCCATGGCTAAAAAGGCGAAAAAAGGCAAGGCTGCCAAGAAGGCAAAACCGGTCAAGAAAAAATCCGCCAAAAAAGTTGTAAAAAAAGCGGCAAAAAAATCCGCAAAAAAAGCAACTAAGAAAGCAGCTCCCAAAAAAAAGGCAGCAGCTAAAAAGGCGAAACCAGCAAAGAAAAAAGCGGCTCCTAAAAAAGCTGTTGCAAAAAAGGCGGCTCCTAAAAAAGCCGTTGTGAAAAAAGCAGTAGCTCCTGCAAAAGTTGCGGCCCCTAAAGCGCCTGCAGCTCCAAAAAAACCGGTAGTCGTTCAAAAACCCGCAGCTCCTGCACCTCATCACGAGGAATTGATGCACGAAGATGAGCCTGCATTGGAAATGAATGATGAAACTCCGGAAATCGGTGACGATCGTGACGAGCCAAACAGCGATGCAGATGCACGCGGCGCGTTTGATCACTTTTAATTGATCCTTTACTACAATGGCCAAGAAAGCAAAAGCTCAGAAGGCTTCTAAACCAGCTAAAAAGGCAGCTCCGGCAAAAAAATCCGGGGCTGCCAAAAAAGCGGAAACGAAGTCGAAACCAAAATCTTCCAAGCCTGCAAAAGCGGAGAAGAAAAAAGTCGTGGCTAAAAAAGCCGCTCCTAAAAAAGAAACCAAACCCGCTCCGGCGAAAAAAACCGTTGAAACAAAACCTGCCCGTCCCTCAATCGCCGCGCAAGTGAAAAAGCCGACGCTTCCTCCGATAGTGAAAGTGGCAACCGGCAAACCAAATGCAAACAAAGCTGTAAAAGCGGCTCCTGTAGATAATCGTTCCCGCTATTCCGATGCTGAATTGAAAGAGTTCAAAATCCTAATCAACAGCAAACTCGAAGAGGCAACCCGCGATTACGAACTTCTGAAAAATACCCTTTCACACAAAGACGATCACGGAACCGATGACACTTCCCCGACTTTCAAGTTGCTTGAAGATGGATCGGATGTTCTTTCAAAAGAAGAAACCGCACACCTTGCCGCCCGTCAGGAAAAATATATCCAGAATCTGAAAAACGCACAAATCCGTATCGAGAACAAGACTTATGGAATCTGTCGCGTTACCGGAAAATTGATTCCGAAAGAACGTCTGCGCAGTGTGCCACACGCAACACTGAGCATTGACGCAAAACTCGGACAGAATCATTAAAAGAAAATAATTGCCGAATTATTAATTGCCGATTTCCGATTTTCCATTTAGCCAAATTTTATTAATTGGCAATTGGAAACCGGAAATCGGCAATAGTTTTTTCGACATCTTTGTGACCGTGAAAAAAGCACTCGCAATCATTCTTGGAGTTTTATTCATTGACCAATCCATCAAGATCTGGATCAAGACACACATGTATCTTGGACAGGCATTCAATGTGACGGGAAATTGGTTTTACCTGCATTTTGTGGAAAATCCGGGAATGGCATTCGGACTTACCATCAGTGACGGAGCATGGGGAAAATTGTTGTTGAGTTTATTTCGCCTCGCCGCAGTTGCAGGAATCGGATATTACCTGTGGACGCTCTTCAAGAAAAACACCCGTCCATTATTGATCGTTTGTGTTGCGTTGATTTTTGCCGGAGCATTGGGAAATATTCTCGACAGCGTTTTTTACGGAAAGATTTTTGAAAACAGCGATCCTTGGGATCAGAATGTTGCAAAAGCGTTTCCGGCGAATGGCGGTTATGAAAAATTTCTCCACGGTCAGGTAGTCGACATGTTTTATTTTCCGGTGTGGCATGGAAATTACCCACACTGGCTTCCCGACGAAGCGAATCTGAATGTTCCGCAATGGGTGCCGCGGGCGGATGAATCATTCACATTTTTCAGTCCCGTGTTCAATATTGCCGATGCGGCGATTTCCGTTGGTGTTTTTCTGCTCATCGTTTTTCAACGGCGGCTGTTTGGGAAAAACATGAAACCGTTGAGCACACGCAGGATTCTTGTGACAAATATTTTTTTCGCGATTGTGGTTTTTCTCCTTTCCACATTTTTATTGCTCACCTACTTCACACTTTTTTCCAGCATTCATCCATTGCCAAGAATAAAAATCGGAATCGTACTCGTGCTTGCCACTGCACTTGGCTTGGGAATGTTTGACATGTTGCGTCGCTGGCCGGTTTTTATTCCTGATGTGGAAATCGAAAAACCGGTTGCCGCGACAGAAGTGCCCGAGCGGAAAGATGAACTTCCGATCGCAACGGAATCTGCAGATTCGCAAAATGGGAAATCAGATTCTCCGGGAAATTCCCCGACAGACTCCCAATTGTAAATTTCCTTCCGGATAATTTTAAAAATGCGTTCGCATTAGCTTACCGTGAAAAAACTTTTTCCACTTTTATTTTTACTGATCGCCATTGCGTCTTCCTGCACGTTGGAAAAACGCAAATATTTGAAAGGCTATTATTTCAAGAAAGATAAAAAAGTGGAAACGAGTCCGACCACACAAAACAATCCTCCACAAAACCAAAGCAATCCGGCTACGGTCAATCCTGTCAATCAAACGACGGATCCTCCAACGCAACAACAGGCACAGTCCGCAAAACCCGCTCCAGGGCATCAAGCGATTCCTGCCTTTTGCATTTACGGCGGTCTTCAGGAAGGAATCACGACGATCTCTTTCAATGCGGAAAAAATATTCTGCTTCGGTCCTTACGTCGATTGTTTTGCACGAGGGGGAGCCGGACTTTCCGATCTCAACAACAGTACGATTTTCAAAAAATATATTTTCAGTGGGGGGGGTCGCCGCAGGATTACCCATTCTGAAAATCGGCGCGGAATATGGATACAGCGGTTTTATGAATGGAAATGCAGGAAGTGGTTTCTATGGAGGATTCATTCGCATGATTCCCCAAAGAAAAAGTGTCTACCTGAAATTCGAAGTGTGGAAAGAGGCGGGTGATTCGGAAAATAAGAAAATCAGGGGCTCTTGCGGATTGGGAATCGCCTTCTGAAAATCTTACAAACTGTCGGCGGAATTGTTGGCGTGTTGCGAACATCTTTTCCGAACCAAATCCATGTCTTTGGAAGTGACCGAAATAACATCGGAAGGGCCTTTTGCATAATCCTTGTTTCCCCTTCGGTGCGCATTGTCAACCAAACTCAATGTCACATTTTTTCCCGCCCATTTGTAAATCGGATTTCCATCCTTCTCGACCGTTTCGTATTTGCCGAACTCTTTTGTAAACGCATCCAACACTTTTGAAATGGCCGGTTCTCCCAATGGAACTTCAATCTTCGTGATCGTGTCCGCACTTGTTGTCAGATAGATTTTTGAAACTTTCACTTCGCCGATATTGTCCGCCATCTCCGGATCCTTTTGATAAACCACACTGCAGGAATCGGGACGAGTGGACTGGTGCTTTGCGTCGGCATAGGTGAATCCGGAATAGGAATTTATCACTGTTCCCAATTTGTATTTCTTGAATCCGTTTTTTTCGTCAATGGCATTGTTTGAATCGGCAGCGACAGCCAAGATAAAAACCGCGAGAAAATAAAAGAGAGGTGATTTCATGATGATGTGTTTTACAAAAAGCATTCCAAAGATTGGATAAAATTATTTGTGGAAAAAATTATCCGATTAATTTTTCCTTCACCAGATATTCCGCGATCTGTACGGCATTTGTCGCAGCGCCTTTTCTGAGGTTATCGGAGACGACCCACATGTTCAATGTTTTCGGTTGCGTTTCGTCCCTGCGCAATCTTCCCACAAACACATCATCCTTGTCGTGCGCATGAATGAGCGGCATGGGATATTGCAGGTTTTTTATGTCGTCAATGACTTTTACGCCCTCGGATTTTTCGAGCAAGGCGCGCACCTCCGCGAGATCGAATTCATTCTCAAATTCCACATTCACTGATTCCGAATGTCCACCCATGACAGGAATGCGAACGGTGGTTGCCGTCAAACGAATGGAATCATCGCGCATGATTTTTTTCGTTTCGTTTACCATTTTCATTTCCTCTTTCGTGTAACCGTTTTCAAGAAACACATCGATTTGCGGAATCGCATTCATGTCGATTTGATAGGCATAAGCCATTTCACCTTTCGCTCCGACCCGTTCATTCATCAATTGGTCCACCGCCTTTTTCCCGGTGCCGGTTACCGATTGATACGTACTCACCACAATGCGTTTCACTTTGTATTTTTTGTGCAATGGATTCAACGCAACGACCATTTGGATCGTGGAGCAATTCGGATTCGCAATGATTTTATCCTCTTTCGTCAGCGCATCCGCATTGATTTCGGGAACGATCAGTTTTTTTGTCGGGTCCATTCTCCAAGCGGAAGAATTATCAATCACGACAATTCCCGCGGCTGCAAATTTCGGCGCCCACTCGAGCGAAGTTCCTCCACCGGCGGAAAACAATGCAATCGACGGTTTCATTTCAATTGCGGTTTGCGGTGTCACCACCTTGTATTTTTTTCCCTTGAAGGAAATCTCTTTTCCCGCCGACCTTTCCGAAGCGACAGGAATCAATTCTGTGACCGGAAAATTTCGCTCTTCCAGTATCTGCAACATTTTGGTGCCGACTAATCCAGTGGCTCCTACTACGGCTATTTTCATTGTTTATGAATTACAAATATTTGCGAATCTACGAACTGCGAAAAGTTTACGAATTCGGGGAACCGAAAATGATAAAGAAAGATTTGCAGTTCACGGATTCGATTTTGATTAGCATTTGGCGCTTAATAAAAAAGCCTCTCCATTTGGAAAGGCCGCTGTTTATTATTGTTTGCATAATACGCAGGTCACCTTCCCGATTGGGTTGGTTTCTTTTCCTTGCGTTTCATGCTCTGGATTTTCATGGCGCAAATATGCGACAAATATGAATATATGCAAATGAAAAAATCAGAATTTCTTCACAAAACGAACATAGGCGAATAGTTGATTCTCCTATCTTTACCTCTCATGTTTTCCAAAAAAATTGTTTTGAAAAGTATCCTGTTTTGCCTCGCCTTGTGTGTTGCAATTGTTTCGCGCGCACAAGTAACGGACGATTTTACTGACGGAGATTTTACGAATGCCCCAACATGGTCGGGCGATGCGGTGAATTATATTGTCAACACCGGCCATCAGTTGCAATTGAATGGAAGCGTTTCCGATACGGCCTATCTTTCCACACCGAGCACATCGGTTGCAAATTCGGAATGGGATTTTTGGATCAAGGAAAGTTTTGCGCCTTCGGACAATAACAATGCACGCATCTATCTCGTTTCCGATATTGCAAACTTGAAAGGAGCTGTCAATGGTTATTATGTGCGTCTGGGTGAAAACGGTTCTTTCGACAGTGTGGATTTATGGGAACAGAGTGGCGCAACACAAACAAAAATCATTGATGGGATAAATGGGCATTGCGCTGCGACGACAAACACCTTGCGGATAAAAGTGACACGCGATGCAACGGGAAATTGGAATTTGTATTCCGACACAACCGGCGGAACGAATTTCCAATCGGAAGGAACTGCATTCGACGCCACACATACCACTTCCGCTTATTTCGGCGTGTTCAGCAAATACACCGTTTCCAACATCACGAAATTCTATTATGATGATTTTTATGTCGGACCGATTATCGTTGATGTTACCGCTCCGACAATTTCTTCGGTCAATGTGATTTCCGCAACGCAATTGGATGTTGTGTTCAATGAAAGCGTTGATCCGGCAACATCACAGGTTGCCGCAAATTATTCCGTCAACAATTCAATCGGTGTTCCAACGACCGCTGTTCGCGATGCCGTGAATCATTCGCTTGTGCATTTGACTTTTTCGAGCAGTTTTGTGAGCGCAACAAATTATACATTGACCGTAACGAATGTTCAGGATTTAAGTGCGAATGCGATTACAACGGCAACGGCAAACTTCAGTTATTTCCCAATAGGAAATCCGACGTACCGCGATGTGGTGATCAATGAAATCATGGCCGATCCTTCTCCGGTTGTTGCATTGCCGAATACGGAATTCGTGGAACTGTTCAATCGCAGTGCAAACAATTTCGACTTGAACGGATGGGCATTCACCGATGGAACCTCAACCGGCGCGCTTGGAGCGCATCTTATTCCTGCCGGAGGATTTGTAATTCTTTGTGCAAATGCAGACACTGCACTTTTCTCGCCTTACGGACCGACACTTGGATTGGCGACTTTTCCATCGTTGAATAATTCGGGAGACAATTTGAAACTGTTTGATCCGGCCAGTAATGTGATTGATTCGGTTGATTATTTATTGTCGTGGTATCAGGATGCGGTCAAACAAAACGGTGGATGGACTTTGGAAATGATCAATCCCAATGCCCCTGCGGGTTGTTCGGTGGCGGGAAACTGGATTGCCTCGAATGCAGTTGCAGGAGGAACGCCCGACGCACAGAATTCCGTTTTCAATAATTCCCCGGATGTCACCGGTCCGATCTTGCAATCGGTTTTTGCGATAGACAGCTTGCATGTTGAATTGTGTTTTAATGAAGCGATTGCCCCGACGCAGATAAACGTGTTGGCGAACTACCTGATTTCCGCCGGCATCGGCAATCCGGCGTCGTTGTATTATGACACAACCACCCTGCAATGCGTTACGCTCACACTCGCGACGGCATTGACAAACAACACCAGCTATACGGCAACCTTCACGGCACTTACAGACTGTGTCGGCAATCCGGTAAGTCCAAACACCGGAACATTTTCCTATCATCGCATCCAACCGTTCGATGTGGTGATCAATGAAATCATGGCGGATCCAACGCCGGTTGTACAATTGCCCGGAGAAGAATATGTTGAATTGAAAAACACAACCGCTTTTCCCATTCAGCTGAACAATTGGACAATTTCCACAGGAACATCCACCCATGCCATTCCTGCCGTCATTCTTCCCGCCGACAGTTTTGTGGTATTGACAACGACAACCGGTGCACCGCTTTTCACAGGAATAAATGTGGTGGGTGTAACAAGTTTCCCTTCACTCACGAATACGGGAGCAAGCATCACGTTGCGCACGTCAACAGGGGAAGTGATGCACAGCATAGCTTATTCCGACACCTGGTATCAGAATTCGGTAAAGAAAAATGGGGGATGGTCGCTCGAACAAATCGATCCGTTGAATCCGTGTGCGGGAATGACAAATTGGATTGCCTCGAATGCAAGTGCGGGTGGAACGCCCGGCGCACGCAACAGTGTGTATGCGCATAATCCGGACAACACACCTCCGCATTTGCTGCGCGTGTCTGTACTCGCGACGGACAGCATTCGTTTGTTTTTTTCCGAACCGCTCGACAGCATTACATTGGTCAATGTGAATACCTATTCCATTGACAACAGCATCGGAATCCCGATAAGCGTTCGTCCCATCTCCACCGATTTTTCAAAATGCGATTTGAAATTGCCATCCTCCATTGTTGCGGGAATCACTTATAACGTTACCGCCAACACGGCAATTACTGATTGTGTCGGAAACCAATTGTCGACACCGAATACTGCGCCGTTCGCCCTTCCCGAAGCGGCGATGCCGAATGATGTGGTGATCAATGAAGTTCTGTATGACCCGAATGCGAATGGAGTTGATTTCCTCGAGATTTACAATCGTTCGCAAAAAGTGATTGACCTGAAAAACCTGTTGTGGTGTACACAGGACACGATTGCGAATACGCTGACGGATTTCAATGTGATTGCTCCGGAAGGGTATTTGCTTTTCCCGAAACAATATCTTGTGTTGAGTACAAGTGGTGTTACAGTACAACAACAATATCCTGTTCCAACCAACCTTGACCTTTGTCTCGACATGCCGCATGTTCCTGCAATGAATGTCAGCGGAGACATTGTTGTTCTTGCCGACACCGGATTTCACATCATCGACCGTCTCGTTTATTTGCCGAGCTGGCAATTCGCCCTGTTGCAAAATACAAAAGGGGTTTCCCTCGAGCGGATTGACTTTGACCGTCCAACCCAGGATCAAACCAATTGGCATTCCGCTTCCGAAACATCCGGATTTGCAACACCGACACAACAGAATTCGGAATACAATCCGGGAGGAGTTGACGACGGGGCGGTTTCAATTACCGAACAGATTTTTTCTCCCGATGGTGACGGCTACAATGATGTGCTGAACATCGATTACAATTTTACGGATCCGGGATATGTTGCAAATGTCACGATTTATGATTCGCGTGGCAGACAAGTGAAAATCCTCGAGCACCAGGTTTCGCTTGGAACGGGGCAAGGCACTTTCTCTTGGGATGGAACAATGGATGATCGCACGAAGGCGCGCGTGGGTGCGTACGTGATTTATTTTGAAGCGTTCACAACGGATGGAAAAGTGAAGAAATACAAACGGACGTGTGTGTTGGCGGCGAAAATGTAAGTTATGTTTTAGTCGCGCTGTTCGTTCCCCGCAGTATTCTTTTTCCCCAACCTTTTCGGATTAAATATTCCGCAATCAGAATATTCGGAACCCAACCCATCCATGCGATGATCCTGTAAGTGTCTACCGGAGGCAGGTGGAATGCGAGGGTGATGACGATTTTCCAGGAACGGAGTGTAACGGCGGATAATGTCAGCGCATAACTCCTGATCATGAAATTCCCATGAGCGATAAAATTCCTTTTTCGGATTTCGAGATATGCTTTTCCGGTGGCGAATAACCACAGCAAAGCCAATATCGTAAACGAAAGTTGTGATATAATACCACCATTCGCATACAATGCCATTATGAAACCGGCCGGTCCGGAAACAAACAGCAGGATGACGATGTACATTTTCCCGACGTTGCGGTGCAGTTGGGCATTTTTAAACGGGGAAAAGAATTGTGTGAATCCGGAAAGCAGCAGGAAAATGCTGGTGAAGACATGCGTAAAAAAGGCAATTTTCCAGACCTGATTTTCGATGATCCATTGTTTTGTTTTCAAGAATGAGACATCATCGCGCAGGGAAAAATACGGGATCATGGTGCGCAACATCAGCAGGGAGAAAAATGCCAATAGGACGATGAGGATAATGTGACGCGCTTTCATGGTGTATCCTAAATTATCTAATTTCGCCCAAACCCCTTATCAATGAAAAAACAGTTGTTGATCCCCAAAGCGATAGGAGCTTTTGCCGGAATGTTTTTCCTTGCCATTTTCACCGTTTCTGCATTTGCAAAAATGGCGGAACCAAGGAAAGTGTCTTATGGTGGTTATGGCGACAAAAAGCCGGATTTCGTTCACGACACTGCGCACGATTTGCGTACCGTTAAAGTGAAGGAATATGCATTGGATATTCCCAAGCACCTTTATGCCTGTTCGGGACTCAATGACGAGGCTTCTGCACAATATGAGGATACGGTAAACGAATTGTATATCATTGTCATTGACGAGTCCAAAGCCGATTTTGTCAACGTGATGAAAGAAAATAAAAAGTACAAGGAGAAACTTTCGGTGGCTGAAAATTATAGGAATGTTGAAATGCGGAGTTTGAAAAAATCAATAAAAATCAAAGGGAAAAGAATAGAAAGGAGAGAAACCATCCACAATCTTGATGCGCAAATTGAAGAGGTCAATGCCAAGGCCAGGGGGATTGAAGAAACCATTGCATATAAATTCGCCTTCATTGAAGGCCCCGAAAATATGTATTACGTGACAATATGGACGCTTTCAACCAGCGAGCAAATCAATCATGCTGAAATGGAAGGCATGATCAATTCTTTTCGTGTTGTGAAATGAGTGCGGTTGCGCAATCAAAAACCGCCATTGCCACATTCCCTATTTTCCTACATTTGCCGCAAACCTAAACCAACCAACTAAACTCAAGCCCATGTCTTTCAAACCGCTTACAATCATCGGCGCAATTTCTGTCTGTGCCGTCCTTACATTCTCATCTTGCAATGGAATGTTCGGCAAAGGGGGAAAAAATGATTCCGCCTCGGTAGTAAACACAGATCCGTACAAGGATTTTTTCACTCCGAAAATCGACAGCATCGATTACACAATCAAGGTTCCCAATCATTTTTATTCTTCCTCTTCGCTGAATGACGAGGCTTCCTTCCAATACAATGATTCTGCGAATGAAGAATATGTGGTTGCTATTTGCGAATCGAAAACGGATTTCATCAAGGAAGCTTCCGACGATTCCCTTTATGACGACAAACAAACTCCTGAAAAAAATTATCGCCTGGTTGTCATGAACCATTTGAAAGAATCGATGAAAGCGAAAGCGGAACCGAATATCAAAAAGACAACGATCAATGGACATGATGCTGAAATTGTGGATATGATTGCAAATGTTGCAGGCATCCCGTCCGACATTTATTACAAAATAGCATTCATCGAAGGCACAAAAAACATGTACTACATTACCGCATGGACGTTGGCATCCGAGAAAGACCAAAACGGGGCGGAGTTGGACAACATGATCAATTCGTTCGATCTCAAAAAATAAATTCCCAATCCTGAATTGTAAAACCCGACGGAATTCTCTGTCGGGTTTTTTTATTGCGTTTCATTTCAACCGCACTCTGGGAAACACAATAAAAAAACATTTTTCCTCATCGGATTGTGGAAAAAATCCCCAAAACAATTGAAAATCGGCAATCGACAATCGGCGATTTCCTCTTTTGATAGTTATCTTTACCCACAACAAAATTCTCCGAAAGGATGACCCAGACAATTTTTGCCGACACAGAATCAACCCTGGAAACAATGACACTTCAGAACCTGCTTACGGAACTGGACAACGGAATTTATACTGTAACCGTGAATCGTCCCGATAAACTGAATGCGCTAAACCAGTCGACTCTCAATGACCTGCATGAAGCATTTCGTTTTGCGCTTGTAAATCCTGAAGTGAAAGGAATCATTCTTACGGGTGCAGGAGAAAAAGCATTTGTAGCCGGTGCCGACATTTCCGAGTTTACGGAATTGGATGCACCTGCAGGCTCGAATTTTTCCGCAACAGGTCAGACCATCATGCGTGAAATAGAATTGAGTCCGAAGCCGGTGATTGCCGCAGTGAATGGATTCGCACTCGGTGGCGGATGCGAACTTGCAATGGCATGTCACATGCGCGTTGCTTCTGAAAAAGCGAAATTCGGTCAGCCCGAAGTGAATCTCGGTTTGATTCCGGGTTATGCAGGAACACAACGTCTCACACAATTGATCGGGAAAGGAAAAGCGATGGAACTGTTGATGACGGCAGACATGATTGATGCAACGGAAGCGCATCGTCTCGGTTTGGCCAATCACGTTGTTCCGGCAGACCAATTGATTTTGAAATGCAAGGAAATTTTACTCAAAATATTTACGAAGGCACCGCTTGCCGTTGCAGAAATCGTGAAATGTGTGGATGCCTATTATGCTGCCGGAGTGGACGGATTCAATTTTGAAATTTCCGCTTTCGGACGTTGTTGCGCAACACAGGATTTCAAGGAAGGCGCTTCCGCATTTCTCGAAAAAAGGAAAGCGAAATTTTCAGGTAAATAATTCTCGCTTTCGATATGTTCCGCATTTGAGCGATTAGAGAATTTATCGCTGCGGAACTTTCAGGATGATAAAACCTCAAATAAAAAACCCGATTCAGAATACGAATCGGGTTTTTTGTTTTTATCGAAGGATGGATTAGTCTTTCAGGAAAGTCACTTCTTCGCTTGAATCCCAGAAGAAACTCAAGTCTTGGTATTTCGTGATGAAATCCCTCAACGCCTGTGAATTGTCGAAATCTTCGGTGACATTGTGTGTCATTCCCTGCAATCTGATGCGATCGTCGCTTTGTTTGTCAACGCGATAGATATAATATTTTATGATCGTACCGGCGTCAGCAGGTTTTTCCCAAACATTGAAAAATGTTTTGCCATTCAAATCGGAAAGGAATCCATTGTAGGTAATGGGATCGTCCTTGCCCTTGTTTTCCTTTTTTACGATGGTATAAAGATTATCGTCAAGCGTCACTTTATAGGTGTAATTGTCATCGCTCTTGTCTTCCCATTTTCCACAAAGGGATTTATCGACAATGGATTTTGCTTGGTCATCAACCGGGACGGTTGACTCATAGGGGCAGCCCATAAAAATGAGACTGAGTGCGCCGAAAAGAACGGCAAGTTTCAATGATTTCATTTGAGGTGGTTTAGGTTTTCGGGGCAAAGGTAGAATAAAAAAATTCTAGCATGTGCTGCCCTTGCCTTCCCAAAATCAGGCCAAACGGGATGTTAACGCCTTACCGTGTATAAAAAGCGTTAAAAGGCAAGGATGAAGCGGGTTTTAATGGCAATTTCGTAGTGATAATCATGAGCGCGAATCCACTTAAGAAGTTGGCGGGTCAAACCGCCGTGTATGGACTTCCCACCATTTTGGGGAGAATGCTCAATTATGCACTGGTTCCGTTTTTCACATACATTTTCGGCAAGCCTGCGGATTTTGGTTTGAATGTTGAATTTTTCGCTTACATCTCGTTCCTCAATATTCTTTTCACGTATGGAATGGAAACCGCATTGTTTAATTTTTCCGTTTCCGAAAGCGACAAGAACATGGTGTATTCCACGACACTGCGTTCGCTTGTGGTTTCGACATTGGCGCTGAGTGTTCCCTTTATTTTTTTCTCCAACGACCTGGCAAACCTTTTGCGTTATCCCGGCCATACCGATTTTATCTGGTGGGCGATTCTCATTGTTGGAACAGATGCAATCGCTGCGATTCCATTTGCAAAATTGAGACAGGAAAACAAGGCGAGACGGTTTGCAACCATCAAGATGATCAATATTTCCATCAACGTCCTGCTCAACTTATTTTTCATTGGCGTTTGCAAATCCTTTTCTGAAAAACACGCAGGTTCATTTCTCGGGAACCTGTACAATCCGGCAATCGGAATCGGATATTCGTTCATTGCGCAATTGACAGCGAATATCGTTTCACTGGTTTTACTCTCGAAAGAAATTTCACGCATCCGTTACGGATTCGATTTCTCCATGTGGAAACGGATGATGAATTATTCCCTTCCCTTGCTCATTGTCGGCTTTGGCGGAATGACGAATGAAACCATGGATCGAATCCTGATCAAATACCTTTTGCCGAGCGGAATTGCAGAAACGCAAGTGGGAATTTATGGGGCGTGTTACAAGATTTCAATTCTCATGACCTTGTTTGTGATGGCATTCCGTTATGCCGCAGAACCGTTTTTCTTTGCGCGGCAAAAAGACAAGGATGCACATTCGCTCTATGGAAAAGTGATGAAATATTTTGTCATTTTCTGCCTGATCATTTTTCTTGGAACAACATTGAACATTTCATGGATAAAATATTTTGTCGGGAAAGAATACAGGTCGGGATTGGCTGTTGTTCCGATTTTACTGCTTGCGAATTTATTTCTCGGCATGTATTTCAACCTTTCCATTTGGTTCAAACTGACTGGAAAAACAAGATTCGGAATGTGGATTACACTTTTCGGTGCGGCCATCACACTCATCCTGAATTTCGCATGGATTCCCTCTTCGAATGTGTATGTGGGCGGATACATGGGTTCCGCTTGGGCGACATTCATCTGTTATGGAATGATGATGGTGCTTTCGTATTTCATCGGACAGAAATATTATCACGTCGATTATGATGTTGTCCGCATTCTCGGTTATCTCTTTTTGGCAATTGCACTTTTCTTCGTCGGGAAATATCTATTCTCCGCTCCTGGAACTGTCAATTTGCTGTTGAACAATTCACTGATTCTGGTTTATCTCGCCGTGGTGATCCTCATTGAAAAGCCGCAACAATTTCTCCGGCGCAACAGCGCAGAAACCGAAACACTTTCTTAAAAACCGTACCTTTATCTGATGCTGAAAGTCCCCGTCATCAACCGCTCCAAACATGCTCTTCCCGAGTATGCCACCCCCCTTTCCGCCGGCCTCGACCTGCGCGCAAATCTTGATCAGCCCATCATCCTGAAATCTCTCGAACGCGCTATCGTTCCAACCGGATTGTTCATTGAACTTCCCGAAGGCTTCGAAGCGCAGATTCGTCCCAGAAGCGGCCTCGCTGCGAAAAATGGAATATCCGTTTTGAATTCCCCCGGAACAATCGATGCCGATTACCGAGGTGAAATAAAAGTGATCCTTGTCAATCTTTCCAACGAAACGTTTACTGTCAATGACGGCGAACGTGTGGCGCAAATGATTGTTGCAAAACACGAACGCGTGGAATGGAAAATTTCCGACGAACTCGCTTCTTCCGAAAGGGGAACCGGTGGCTTCGGCTCTACTGGAACAAAATAAGGACGTTGGACTTGTGCATGAAAAAATGTTCAATCTAAAACCTGAAATCAGCTTATTCTAAAAATACCCATTACAAAATTCTATGAAAATAATTGTCCCAATGGCGGGTATGGGAAAACGGATGCGCCCGCATACACTCACTGTTCCGAAACCCTTGATTCCCGTGGCGGGCAAACCGATCGTGCAGCGGCTTGTGGAGGATATCGCGACTGTTTGCAATGAGAAGTTGGAAGAGATCGCATTCGTCATCGGTCCGACTTTCGGAAAAGAGGTGGAAGCGATGTTGAAAGGTGTTGCCGAAAAACTGGGAGCGAAAGGGAGCATTTTTTATCAGGAAGAGGCGCTTGGCACCGCACATGCGATCATGTGCGCGAAAGAATCGCTGGATGGGAAAGTTGTGGTTGCCTTCGCAGATACATTGTTCAAGGCCGATTTCAAAATGGATACTGCGCAGGAAGGGATTATCTGGGTGCAGAAAATCGAGGATCCGCGCGCATTCGGTGTCGTGAAAGTGAATTCGGAAAATACGATAACGGATTTTATCGAGAAGCCGCAAACTTTCATAAGCGATCTTGCCATCATCGGGATTTATTATTTCCGCGACGGAAAAAACTTACGGAAAGAATTGCAATATCTTCTTGACAATGACATTCGCGACAAAGGGGAATACCAATTGACGAATGCGTTGGAGAACATGAAAACGAAAGGCCTGAAGTTCTCTCCCGGAAAAGTGACCGAGTGGTTGGATTGCGGAAACAAGGACGCGACGGTGTATACCAATCAGCGCATGCTGGAATTCAAGAAAGACGAGAAGGATCTGGTTGCTGCAAATCTGAAAAACGAAAATTCCGAAATCATTCCGCCTTGTTTCATCGGCAATAATGTCATTCTTAAAAATTCCAAAATCGGTCCGCATGTTTCCATCGGCGACAATACGGTGATCGATTCTTCCGTTGTCACGAACAGCATCATTCAGACGAATTCGAAAATCCAAAACTCGAAAATCCGGAATTCGATGGTTGGGAATTTTGTCGAGATTGTGAATGCTAATGGCGATTTGAGCATTGGGGATTATACCGTAATCAAATTGATAAAATAATTTTTCATGCGCAGGAATCACTCTGTCCCGTTTTTCCTTTTTGTGTTTGCAGGTTTTTTCTGCAGGGCACAGGAGCAGGGCGCATTGGACAACATGAGTTCTGCAAAAGCGATCGAGCAGGAAACTTTTGTGCAGGGATGCATCGACAAGAGTTTGGGCAATTACACAAAGGCGCTTGTCGATTTCCAGAAATGCCTTTCGATGGATAAAAAAAGTGCGGCAACGAATTATGAAATCGCCGGAGTTTATTTGCAGTTGAAACAATTCGATCAGGCACTGATTTATGCGAAAGCGGCGGACGAACTTTCTTCCGATACAAAACGTTTTCTTGTCCTGCATAAAAAAGGATCACCCGACAATCATTTTTATAAACTGCGTTATGCGGAAGCGTTGCAGGCGAACAATCAGAATGCAGAGGCGGTGAAAGTGTTCAAGGCGCTTTCTGACAACGATCCGAAAAATGCCGATTTGCTTTTCCGTTATGCCGATGCCTTGCGCAAGGTAGGTGAGAATTCCGATGCATTGAAAGTGTACGATAAAATCGAATCCATCGAGGGGATCTCCGATACGTTGGCGAATGAAAAAATTTCCGTGTGCGAAATTATTCCGAACAAGGAGGAAGAGGAAAATACGCTGAAAGGATTGGTGAAGTATTTTCCGACGGAAAAAAATTATTACCGGCTTGGGGATTTTTATGAAAAAAACCACGAACCCGCAAAAGAAGAAATGCTTTACGGAGAAATGCAAACCGTTTTTCCACAGGCTGTCCGCCTGCAATTGAAAAGGGCTTGGTTTGAAAAACACTCCGATGCCTTGAGTGATCGTCCACAGGCTTTCATCACGGCAAAAAACGCATTCGGTTTTCCGGAAGACTTGGATGCGAAAATAGAATATCTCAATTCCAATTATCCCATTGCCGATTCTTCAAAAGCATTGGGCAAAGATGAATTGTCCGAAGCGGATACGTTGTGTTCCATCCTGCGAAAGACAAATCCGGATGATGCACGTGTTTTTTCATTGAGCGGAGATTACCTTTTCAAGGAAGGGAAATTTTCCGACGCAAAGGATTTTTATCATCAAGCCGCTGCACTTGGCCAGACGGAATATGGATCGTGGAAAAGATTGATGACGATCGATTACAATTTGAAGGATGATGTTGCACAGGAAAAAGACTGCAAACAGGTCATCGACCTTTTTCCGAATCAACCCGACGCCTACTATTATCTCGCTGTGCTTTCGTACAACAAAAAGGATTTCAAGAAAGCGAACAATTGGTTGCAACTCGGACTGGACCAAGCGCCCGATGATGCGCGCATGAACGAGTGCATGGGTAACATTCAGTACCGATTGGGAAATGCGGATGCTGCATTGACCTATTGGCAAAAGGCGAAAGAAAAAGGCGGCTCGAATGAAGATCTCGACAGGAAAATCAGCTCGAAAAAAATGAACGACAACGAATAATCGTGAATGAATAACCTCCAAGATAAATTTCACTTACCGAAGATTGCGTTGCTGCTCGTTGTTCTCGTAACGGCATTCTCTTTCGATTCCTGCAAAACAAAAAAACACCAAGCCGCCAATGCCAATCAGCCCGCAACGACAAATTCGAATTGCAAGATCGATCGTCGCGCACCGGATCCGTTGATTGCCGACATGCGCAAAAGCGAATTCCAGTACAATTGGTTTTCGGGAAAAATGGATTGCGATGCGACCTTGGACAGCTCGAAATATTCATTCAACGTTACGGTGCGAATGAAAAAGGACAGCGCAATATGGATGTTGATTACAGATCCCGTTATCGGAATAAAGGTTGCGCGTGTACTCATCACCTGCGACTCCGTAAAAATGGTTGTCTATCTTCCAAGTGAAAAATGTTTCAAGGGGGATTTTGCATTCCTCAGCCAATTGCTGCAGACAGACGTCGATCTCGACATGATGCAATCGCTTTTGGTGGGAAACAGCGTTTCGTTTTATGAGGAGGATGAAAAATTGAAATCGTCGATCAATATGGACGAATGCAATTATACATTGAGCACCATCCGCAAGCGGAAATTGCAACGGGCGCTGAATAATCCCGGTCCGCCGTCCGATCCTTTCCAGACAATATCCATTGAGCCGGTTACGTTTAAGATATTGAAGATCCTTTTCATCGATGCCGCCAACCGAACTTTTACATCCGATTACAGCGATTTCCAGAAAGTGGATTCCATGAGTTTTCCCAACCACGCCATTTTTTACGCAAGGGGTGTGCAGAAATCCGCACGGCTGGAAGTGGATTATAAACACGTCAGCTTGAACGGACCACTTGAATTCCCATTTTCATTTCCCGAAGATTGCCAACCACTCCTGAACGATGACCAACAACAGCCACATTAACCGGAAGATTGACACGAAGCAGTTTGTTGCCATTTTTATCGCGCTGGCCATGCTGCTGATCGCATCTCCGTTTGTATTTGCACAAGCGAAGAAAAAAAAGAAATCGTCCAAGCCGAAAGTCGAAACACAGGACAAGGCTGCACTTACGGCGAAGAAAAAAGATTTGCAATCACAGATCGATCTCACCGATCAGTTGTTGAAGGAAACGCGCCGCACAAAAACCCTTTCGCTTTCACAGCTCGTTGCCCTGAATCAGAAAATTGAAGCGCGCGAATCGATGATCGGTGAAATCAACAGTGAAATCAACCAGCTCGATTTGCAAATTGCGGACAACAATGTAACGGTGACGCAACTCGATACGGAGATTGCACAATTGAAACGTTCCTATGCGCACATGATCGTGTACGCGTATCGCAACCAGGATGCGTATCAGCGCATGATGTTTATTTTTTCGGCGGACAATTTCAATCAGGCTTTTTTGCGGATGCGTTACATGCAACAGATTGGGGAAAGCAGAAAAGAGCAGGCTGAAAAAATAGCGGATCGCCAGCAAACATTGAATGAAAATATCCGCGCACTCGAAGATCAGAAAGCGGATAAAAAAGAATTGCTCGGTTCGAATGAAACGGAAAAGGAACAGCTCGCCGTGGAAAAGGATGACAAGGATAAAACGTTCCGCGATTTGCAAAGCAAGGAGGAGCAACTGAAAACCGATCTCGCCAAGCAGAAAACGGAAAGGGCGAATATTGATGCGGCGATTCAGAAAATAATAAGTGATGAAGCGCAGCGTGCCATTGCAAAAGCAACGCCGTCAAATAATGCAACCGCTCCCAAAAACAATAATCCGACAAAAACGAATCCTGCAAATTCAAGCACTCCTCCAGTGCCTGTACTCACTCCAGTGGAGCAGAATCTGGGAAACAGTTTTGAGGAAAACCAGGGAAAATTGCCTTGGCCCGTTATCGCCGGAACGATCACAGGACATTTCGGAAAACAACCGCATCCTGTCCTGAAAGACGTTTATGTCAACAACAATGGGATTGACATTGCAACAACCGTTGATGCGTCTGCACGCGCGGTTTTTGACGGGGAAGTAACCGGCGTTACGAATATTCCCGGAAGCGGTTGGCTCGTCATTATCCGTCACGGCGACTACCTTACGGTTTATGCAAAACTTGCAGAAGTTTTTGTCAAGCAGGGCGACAAGGTGAAAATCAAACAGAACATCGGGAAGGTTTCAAACGATGCCGATCAAGGGCAAACGATCCTTCATTTCGAAGTGTGGAAAAGCGGATTGGGGAAAATGGATCCGGAGCAGTGGTTGTTGAAAAGGTAGTGGACAATTCGTCAAAATCCCGACGATTGATTTTTCAGGTAAGCGATCCTGGAACTTTTTTTCCCGTCTTGGCTTCATAAAGCGCTTTCAGCAACTCATACTTTTCGCGCAATTCGTTCAATTCCCTGCGAGTTGAAAGAATATCATCTTCGGGCGAAATGTTTCCCTTTTTGGTTCGGTATCCGGTATTGCGGGGTGTGTTGGCTGCCGAGTATCCGGTAGTGCCGAAATAGGCGAAAAAATCAAACTCCAAAGCCTTGCTTAACTTCTGCAAAAGGGCGGTGTCAATGGAGTCACGGCTATAAATGCCGTATACATTTTGCTTCGAGGTGCGGATTTTGCGGGCAAGTTCGGTGGGACCGATTCTCAGTTCTTTTGCCCTTGCCTTGACTTTTTCCCCAATGTGCATGAGTCAAAATTACCGGACGAATAGGCAACGAATAATTTCCTATAAAATGTTATTTATTGCCCTTTTGGCAATTTTTACTTGACTTTTTGGAATTTTAGGATTTAATTTGTCGGACAATTGATATGTATCTGCAACCTGAAGGGACTTGAATCAGTCATCAGGGATTGAAATAATAATTTTTAGTACAGGACCCACCTGTATATCGTAGCCCGAGGCGCCAGTCTCAGGCACATAAATCCCGCTCATGAGGCGGGATTTTTTTGAATCAACCCCACGTAATGTTACAATATTTTATTTATATAAATTTCACTATTTGTGAAATAAAATAATAAAAAGAAGATTTATCGATCATATTAATGTCATTAAAATGGTATTATATTTTATATTTATTTATTCTTTAGGAAAAAAATATTGATTTTCAGGAAATTTTCAGGTTAATTTGCCCATTCTCGGGAAAAGATTGTTGGATATTAAAAGCACTTGAAAAATATGGCAACCTTATTCAATGCAACGGAAAGCAGCATCGTCTCCACGTTGGATGAATTCATTTCCAACTGTGAAGAATGGGATTCAAATGAGTATTGGACGAAAGAGATAAAAACGCGATTACTGAAAATCGGCAGTGACAATGGGTTTTCTGTTGCCGCATCCGGAGTCAAGGGAGTGGATTATGGGGAATGGTTGTATGATGTGTTTTGGTACAGCAACCGCAGTAAGCTGGTGGACATTGGGCTTGCGGCAGAAATAGAATGGGGCATCAGTTTTGAAGAGCATATCCAACCCGATTTTGAAAAACTATTGGTGGCAAGGGCAAGACAACGATTGATGATTTTCCAGGCGATGAATGAAAATGTGGCAAAGCATATTTTTCAGGATCTAATTGAAATCATTGACCGATTCAAGCTCAACCAATCGGGAGACCGGTATTTGCTGATTGGATACAACCGTGAGAAAAAGGATTTTCTTCCCTGTTTAAAGGTTGTGAAATGATGGATGGAATTCAGGCAAAATTCAATGAAATGAAAAAAACAAAAATTGCTTTTTTGTTGCAGCATTGATAATGACTGCGCGTCAAAATGCGAATCAAAATCAGCCGCCGCTCAATGCATCGCCCGAAGAATTAAAAGCCAATTTGAAAATAAGGGAGGAATCAAATCCGCTATTGTATTTGACCGCAGACGGGACAATGCGTGAAAACAAAGTGATGACGAGATCGGCGGGACTTTTTCACGATGCCGAGTATGCAACCGACGGGTATTTCATTCAAGGGACGATCGGGAACAGCGCTTCGGTGGCAAGATTTAAAGATGTTCGTCTCACGATTACGTTTAAATCAAAAACCAATACCGTGATTGATACAAAAGAATTCATTCAATATGAATTTTACGATCCGAATTCCACAAAATCATTTACCATTCATGCCTATCCGCCACAGGAAACGGCCAATTGGTCCATCCAGGTTAGTTCGGCAACTGCTGTGGATTGAAACACTTTTATTGAAATCAATTCCTCGTTGACTCTTTTACGATTTTTCTTTCCCGGAAACCGCTGACATCCCTCAGTAAAAAATCCCTGCAGGAAATATTACCTTTAAGGAAAATATTTTCCTCGAATTGAAAACCCTTTATCTTATCCGCCACGCGAAGTCGACCTGGAATATTCCAGGCATTTCGGATATTGACCGGCCCCTCAACGAACGCGGATATGCCGATGCACACGATATGGCTGCGCGGATCAAAAAAAATGTTCATCCCGGAATCATCATCACAAGTCCGGCGACACGCGCAATTTCAACAGCACTCATTTTTGCGCGGCACCTGAATTACAGCGCTTCCGAAATCCTCATTCACCAGTTTCTCTACAATACGAACAGTAAACAATATATTGCCATCATCGAATCGTTGCCCGATGAACATGATTGTGCAATTCTGATCGGTCACAATCCTGCGATTTCAGAAACGGCAAACCTGCTCGGAGGAACAACGTTGAATGAAATGCCAACGTGCGGAATTGTAGGAATTGAATTCAATCACCGCAGTTGGAAACAGGCCCTTGGATTCGACGGCAAAATGATTTTCTATGATTTTCCCAAGAATGACGGGCACTAGGGAGGTTTGTTAAACTAATGTAAACCACCCTTAATCGGGCATTTTACTTTTATTTTTACTTTGGTCAACGATAAAATAGTTATCGGGAAAAAGCAATCGGAGTCGGTCCTTTCTTTTTTTCCTAATTCGTAAATTAGCAGCAATTGTAATTCGTTCCCCTTCTATGAATAAAAAGAAAATAGCGAGAAAGAAAGTTACGGGGAGGAAAAAAGTCCTGAAGACAAAAACGCTCAGGAAAAAATTTTTCAGGAAAAAAATCGCAAAGAAAAAATTGCCCCTGATCAATAGGGAAGTGAGCTGGCTTTCATTCAACGACCGTGTGTTGCAGGAAGCCGAAGACAAATCGAATCCATTGCTGGAACGGTTGCGTTTTCTCGGAATCTATTCCAATAACCGCGATGAGTTTTTCCGTGTACGTGTGGCCACGCTCAAGCGCATGACCAAACTCGGGAAAAAAGCACAGGACCTGCTGGGCGGCGACGCAAAAAAAATTCTCGACCAATTGCAAAAACGTGTGTTGGGAGCTTCCCACCGCTTCGATACGATTTACAATGAATTGCTGCACGAACTCGAACGCCAGCGCATTCACATCATTGACGAACGCGGACTCACACACGAGCAGGGCGTTTTTGTGGAGGAATATTTCCGTGAAAAGGTAATGCCGTCACTTTTTCCGATCATGCTCGACAGCGCACCGTCGTTTCCCTATCTGAAAGACAGGTCGATTTATCTCGCCATCAAATTGGAGCGGCGCGAGCGGAATAAAAAATCGCGTTACGCGTTGATTGAAATCCCGACCGACACACTTTCCAGGTTTGTTGTTTTGCCGAGCAAGCTTTTCCACAAATACATCATTCTCCTCGATGATGTGTTGCGTTATTGCATGCGGCAGATTTTTCCTGCACACGAATACGGACGCATCAGTGCATACACGATCAAGCTCACGCGCGATGCGGAATTGGATATTGACAATGATATCTCAAAAAGTTTCGTTGAAAAAATTTCGGGAAGCCTGAAGAAAAGGAAAAAGGGAACGCCCGTCCGTTTTTTATACGACAAGGCGATTGCTCCCGACCTGTTGCGGTTCCTGCGCAAGAAATTGAAAATGATCAAGCAGGACAATATCATTCCCGGATCGCGTTACCACAACTTCAAGGACTTCATTTCATTCCCCGATCTCGGCCACAAGGATTTGGTATGGCCCGATGCGCAACCGCTTTCCCATCCGAAATTCACACCGGGCGAAAGCATGTTCAATGTGTTGAAGACAAATGATATCCTCTTGCATTATCCTTATCATTCGTTCCACCACATCATCGATTTGTTGCGCGAAGCTTCCATTGATCCGCGCGTGAAAAAAATCCAGATTACGCTTTACCGTGTTGCGAGATATTCCAACATCGTGAATGCATTGATCAATGCGATCAAGAATGGAAAAGAGGTGGTTGTCGTGATGGAATTGCAGGCGCGTTTTGATGAGGAGAACAATATTTTCTGGGCGAATAAATTGCAGGAAGAGGGAGCGCGCGTGATTTTCGGAGTGCCGGGAATCAAGGTGCACTCGAAATTGTTTCTCATTACGCGGCGTGAAGATGGTGTGCTGGTGAATTATGCACACATCGGTACGGGAAACATGAATGAAAGCACGGCAAGGATTTATACCGACGAGGCGATTCTTACGGCCGACAATCGGATTGCGGAAGAGGTGCAACGGATGTTTGACTTTTACCACGACAACCTGAAACCGGGAAGTTATAAACACCTGTCCGTTTCACCGTTTACAATGCGGAAGCGTTTTGTGGGATTGATCCAACGTGAAATCGACAATGTGGAAAAGGGAGAACCGGCATGGATCATCATCAAGCTGAACAACTTGGTTGACCGCGACATGATTCTGAAATTGTATGAGGCGAGCAGGGCGGGAGTGAAAATAAAATTGATCGTGCGTGGAACCTGCGCACTTGTTCCGGGTGTGAAAGGATACAGTGAAAACATTGAGGCGATCAGTGTTGTCGGAAGGTTCCTTGAACATAGCCGCGTGTTCATATTTTGCAACGGCGGCGATGAAAAGTATTTTATATCTTCGGCCGATTGGATGCAGCGAAATCTGGATCACCGTTCAGAAGTAGCCGTTCCGATTTTTAACAGGGAAAACCAGACAGAGTTGAAGCATGTGATCGGTCTTCAGCTCCGCGACAATCGCAAGGCAAGAATACTCGGTGGCAAGGAAGAGAATTCCTATCGCCGGACGCTTTCGAAAAAACCGCTGGTTGCACAGGAAGAAATCCGGAACTTCCTCGAAAAGAAAGTTAAGGCAGAGAAAAGACTGAAAGCAAGAAATAAAACGATTGAAGTTCGCCGCCATTGATATTGGTTCAAATGCAGTTCGCCTGTTACTCGGAAATGTTTACGAGAGCAAGAATGGCCCGATTTTCAAAAAAGCAGATTTAGTCCGCATCCCGTTGCGTCTCGGCGACGATGCTTTCATCCACAAGAAAATTCCCAAGGAAAAGGTAGACAAGCTCATCCTTGCCATGAAATCGTTTCGCCACATCATGGATTTTCATGAGGTGATCGATTACAAGGCTTGTGCAACTTCGGCAATGCGTGAAGCGGCCAACGGCGTGGAAATTGCCGAACACGTCTTGAATGAATCGGGAATCGCCATTGAAATCATCAATGGAAAAACGGAAGCGCAGATCATCTATTCCAATCACATTGCAGAACACATGAGTTCCGAAAGCGATTACCTGTACATCGATGTGGGTGGCGGAAGTACGGAATTGACCCTGTTTTCGAAAGGGACGGTTGTTGCCTCACGCTCTTTCAATGTGGGAACGATCCGATTCCTCAACGACATTGTAAGCAAGGAGCTGTGGACGGAATTCAAGGAGTGGATAAAAAAGGTGACCAAGGATTATCATCCATTGACGGGAATCGGTTCGGGTGGAAACATCAACAAGATTTTCAAGATGTCGCGCAAAAAACAGAACCGTCCGCTGTCGTATAAAAAATTGACGGAGCTGAATGACTTCATCAGTTCATTCACGCTTCAGGAACGCATAGAAATTCTCGGATTGAATCCCGACCGCGCGGACGTGATTGTGCCTGCGGGAAAAATTTTTCTTGCCGTAATGAAAAATGCCGGAATACAGAAAATATATATTCCACAAATTGGAATGGCCGATGGATTGATTCACCTGTTGTATGAAAACCATTTGGCGAAGAACAGAAAAGGGCTGGTGTTCAGCGAGTGAAAAAAATAGATTCTGGAATGCAGATTTTTAATTTATTTTCAATCTGAAATCTAAAATCGCCAATCGAAAATTCCCCCATGATTTTCATCCGCATACTGAAAACACTTTACGGAATTTATGCACTGCTCGTTTTTGTGACGACGATGCTAGTCACCACCATCCTCTACGCATTCGTATTCCTTGTTTTCCCGAAAAAAAAATCGCCGCACATCGCACACCAAATCATTTCGCGGAGTTGGGCGAGAATCCTGACTTGGCTTTTTTTCATTCCAGCAAAAATCAAGAACACCGAATTCGTTGATCCGGAAAAAACGTATGTCATTGTTGCGAATCACCGGTCACAATTGGACATTCCCATTTACGCCCTGGCCTGCAAAAACACGTTTCGTTTTTTGGCAAAAGCGGAATTGACGAAAATCCCGTTGATGGGTTTCATCATCCGCAACCTCTACATGTCCGTCAATCGCGCTGACCGTGCCGACAGGAACCGCAGCATCGAGATCATGAAAAAATCGCTGGACGAAAACATTTCCGTTTTTCTTTGTCCCGAAGGAACACGCAATAGAAAATTGGATCCGCCACTTTTGGAATTCCGCGATGGCGCTTTCCGCTTGGCGATTCTCACCAAAACCCCGATAGCGGTTTTGACAATCCTGAACAGCGGAGAAAAACTTTCACCGAATCATCCCGTTGAATTTGCACCCGGACCCATTTATGGTGTGTGGGACAAACCGATCGAGACAAGAGGAATGACGCTGGAAGATTTGCCTGCATTGAAAGAAAAAGTGAGAGAGATGATGATCGGGCATTTGAAGGAATGGAGAAATAAAAAATAGCGGGCCGACCACACGGTATGGCGAAGTTGTGATAACGCTTTTCCCGAGAAAGGAAATTGTTGACTATGGATTTTAAATTTTAGTATTGAAAAGATTAAATGGAATTTAAAATTCAGCACTCAAAATTCAGAATTCCTTTTCCCTTCGTATCTTGCAGCCGTTCCGAAGGGGTTCTTCGGTCAACCATTTCCCAATGAAAAATTTTCTCCGTTTTTCCGTTGTTGTTTCGGTTTTGCTGGTGATCGCCTGCAAAAAAGATGTGGCTCCCGATCCGAATCCTCCAGCAAAGCGATTGATCTTCACTTTCAAATTCGACAGCACACAAGTCCGTCTCGATAATCTCGGACAGATTTCCACAGTACCTGCAAATCATGGTGCGCAATGTCCCGTCTTTCATTTGATGTCGTCACATTACATTGAATTGGATCCGAGCATGTACACTGCACTTGGCGGAGGCGCTGTTCTTTATCGCGCACCTGAAACCACTTTGGGCGGACCGAATGCAATTGATTTCGACAGTTCGCATGTGGTGGGGGAAGGACAGGAATTTTTTTCCATTCCATTGAAAAACATTGCGCCCGGTTCCTACAATTACATTCGCGTTTCACTTGCGTATCAGAATTACGATGTGAAAGTTCGTGCGAACAGTGTTGATTTCACAGGAAGGCTCGCATCGTTCATCGGATTCAACACGTACATCAGGACCTATAAACCCAATACCATTCCTGTCACCATCAACGCAAACAAGGCACAGGGTTATTGGGCGTTTGAAGCTTTTTCACAGGTGACACAAGGGCAGGCGCCTCCGGGAGCGACAACTGTTCCGAATCCGATTTTTGCAACCTCTCCGATTCCACAAGGATCGTGTGTGGTGACGGGACAATTTTCCTCTCCGCTTACCATCACCGGAAATGAAACCAATGACATTCATATTGTCGTATCGCTTTCCACCAACCATAGTTTCGAATGGGTTGAACACAGTACGCCGGGCATTTACGAACCACTCAATGGCGACACCGTTGTTGACATGGGTGTACGCGGACTCATTCCATTCGTGCAATAATTATTTTTTATGCGCCAACTGTTTCTCCCACTTCTCCCCATCGCATTTGTTGTCTGTTCCTGCAGCAACAATAAATCCGCAGGAAACAATTCCGATTCTTCCGTAACTGTTTCCGTAATGAAAAAAGATACCGCATCCAGTTGGGAATCGCTCACTGAAAGTTGGACGGCATCGCTCGATTTGAAAAATGCGCCGATCATGAAATCATTTTATGCGGATACGGTTTTGTATTATGGCGACAGGATTTCCGGCGACGATGTGGTGAAACGGCAGGAAGCCTATTTCACGGCACACCCCGATTATAAAATGAAGTTGGCCGAATACATCAGCGAAGAGCAGCAACCCGACGGCAGTTGGAAAATAAGGATCACGAAAAAAGTGACGGTGCACGACAGCACTTCAACGTATCCTGCATCGCTCATTTACGCGAAACAAAATGGAATCTGGAAAATCGTTACCGAAAGCGATGACATCACCGACCTGAAAAAAGCGCAAGCCGTTGATGTGAAATACGAGCCGGAAACCGTTACGGTTGAAGGATTGATGGAGGAGAATACCGGTTTCAGTGCGAATGCAAAAGGAGGCGATCCAAAAAGCGACAACAAGGAAAAATACGATGTGATCTGGCCTTCGCAACCGCTCAACGTGATTGCGACGCCGGCACAAACGCATGAAGGATTGGACGTGACGGAAAAGAATGTGGATCGCATTCAACTCATCGGTGACGATAAAATGATTCAGCCGCTGCTCAATAAAAAAGTGCGCATCACCGGTACACTCACGCACGGAATCTCGGCACATCATTTTACCAAAGTGCTGATCAATGTTTCGAAGATTGAGGAAATAAAATAAGCCGCTTGAAAAAGCATTCCAGGCGATAATTTTTTTAACTCTCAATTCAAACCTTCGTGTCTTCGTGCTTTTGTGGCAAAATCCCACAACGCAACTCAAATTTTCCCCTTGAATTTTTTTCACTATTCTTGGCAAAACATTTCATCGCCATGGAACAGAACAACCCTTCCAAACAAGATATCGACCTGCAAAAATCGCTTGCGAAAAGGATTTTGGTTGGTGCAGTCGCGGCCGATGTTCTTGCCGTCATCTATTTCTGCTTTGTCACTTACGCCGAAAACAATTCCGACACAAAGGTGCCTTCACTCATTGCAGCGGTTTATCTTTCAATGGGAAAAATCGGCGGAACAACCTTGTTTCTCGGATTGGGAATGATCCTGGTTATTGTTTACGTCATCAAGATGGCGCGAATAAAAAAAATGAAATAGCCATCGTTCAAACGGTCACTGCAATAAAAAACGCCGAAGAAATTCTCTCCGGCGTTTTTCATTGGTGATTCCTGAATCAATCCTTCAATTTATCTTTGAAGACTTCCCTGAACTTTTCCACTTTCGGCTTGATCACATATTGGCAATACGGCTGTTCGCCATTCTGTGAATAATAATCCTGATGATAATTTTCCGCCGGATAAAAAACAGTGAACGGGGAAATTTCAGTCACCACCGGTTTTCCCCACGTATTTTTTTCGGTGAGCTGTTGCTTGTAATATTCCGCTTTTTTCTTTTGCGCGTCGTTGTGATAAAATATAACCGAACGGTATTGCGTTCCCACATCATTTCCCTGGCGGTTCAGTTGTGTCGGATCGTGCATTTCCCAAAAAACGGCAAGCAATTCATCAAACGAAATCACGGTGGTGTCATAAACAATGTTGCACACTTCCGCATGTCCGGTTGCTCCCGTACACACATCCTCGTACGAAGGGTTTTTTGTTGTCCCGCCAGAAAACCCGGAAGTCACGGATTGAACGCCTTTCAATTCTTCGAAAACAGCTTCGCAACACCAGAAGCATCCGGCACCAAAAGTTGCAGTATCCATATTTGTTGTTGACATAGTGGTTGATTTTTTATTCGCGCTATCGTTGTTTTTTTTGTCGGCTGCGTTCGTTTGTCCGCAGGCTGTAAACGCGCTTCCGAGAAGCAAGGTGGACAGCAGATAGAGAAATCGTTTCATGCAGGGAATTACGTTGAAAGACATGGAAACGGATTTCATTTTGTGGAATTTTAACAGGCTTTTCCTATTGACAAAGATAGCCAATGTGCAAATGTGGAAACTGATGATCTGCAGATTAAACATTGGTTGGAGCGCAACATTTCCTTTTCTACAAACCCTGTTCCCGCTTTCCATCCCGAAGCATCGGGACGGGGCTATTTCAGAAAAAATTTCCCGCTTAAGATTTCAGTAAGGGAAAAAAAGAAAATTCATCATCCGTCATTCATCATTTTTCATTCCTACTTTAGCATTCAAATGTTGATTCTCAAAATAATAATAGTTTGGCTTTTCATCATGGCCGGCTATTTATTGTGGTGGAAATTCAAGGATGACAGGATTCACAAACGGAATTTTTTCGATTTCGGCGATTTCAATTTTCTCATTGCCGCACTCACTTCCCTCATTGCCATCTGGATTGCATTTACGATCTCCTCTCCAGAACCGAAATTTCCCGATGACGACAAACAGATTTCATTCGGCGAAAAAACACACCAGCCGTGGCTCGTGACCAATGCGCTGTGGAATAAAATCCGAAAATCGCCGAACGATCTCGATTACAATTTCCAGTTGATTCACCACCATTTTCTCCAACAGGAAGAATCGTTTTCCCCTCCCGATCAACGCGCATTCAACGAGGAGGGATTTCGGATTTTCAATTATTACGCCGATCTCTCCGTCAGGGAAAATGATTCCACAGCCAATGAGATCGGGAATTTATTTCTCGCCAATTGGTACATCGAGTCCAGCGATCACGACAATGAGAATGCTTCCTTTTATTTGCGGCAGGTGAAAAACAAGCTGATGAAATACCTGAATTACACGCAAGGGAAAATCCTCATGTACGAAGCGGGACCCGAAGCCGCCGAACCGCATTTCCTTACGGAAATCATTGTCGACGGATACAAAACAGGAGCGTGGGAAAATCTTGCCATCATTTACGACTTGTCCGACAGACGGGACGAACTAAAAAAATTGCTTGCCGATCCGGAAAGTGCGAATGCCGTTCCGGAAGAAATCCGCTACAAGGAATATTTTCTCGAAGGCGATTTGATGTCTTTTTACAAATTGAAATTTTCAAAAATGCTCGGCTCCTTGCCGCTCTGGGGAATCCTCGGCGACTTCCTGATCTTATTTACGTGGCTGGTTTTTTTGCGCATGCTCAGTTTTTTGTCGCCCATCAAATGGAAACATTTTTTTCTTGCCATTGGAATCGGAGCGGTTTTGGCTATGGGGTCGTGGCTGCTGTACCAATTTTACCATCACGTGCTGCATTTCTGGACGAACGGAAATATCGGCAACGATTTTCTTTTTTCATTTCTCGGAATCGGTCTCATTGAGGAATTGGTGAAGCTCATTCCGTTTCTCATTTTATTGCATTTCACCAATATCATCAAAAAACCGGTTGACTATTTGCTCATCGCATCCGCAGCGGGATTGGGTTTCGCATTTTTTGAAAATCTCCTGTACATTTCGCAATACGGATTGGAGGTCATTCATTCGCGCGCGCTCACGGCATCCGTATCGCACATGGCTTCGAGCGCAATCGCAGCGTATGGATTTGTTTTGGTAAAATTCCGCCACCCGAAAAAATTCTGGATCATTCCACTGTTTTTTCTCTTCGCCGCTTTCGCACACGGATTTTATGATTTCTGGTTGTTGAACGACAAGGTGCATTCGCTCGCCATTGTTACGCTGTTTTTCTTTTTGTCGGAGATGCTTGTCTATGTTTCATTCCTGAACAACGCACTGAACCAATCCCTCGGGGAAAAAACAAAACCCGGGTCGTTCGAGTTGAACACTTCGCGGTTGGCAAGTTTCATTGCAGGCGCATTGGTACTGGTTTTTGCAATCGAATACACCGGAACGTGTTTTGTTTATGGAACGGCAATCGGAAACAAGACCCTGTTGAACGCATTCCTGTCGGGCGGATACCTGATTTTCTTTCTGTCGGTTCGCCTGTCAAACATTTCAATCGTTCCCGAACAATGGATGAAAATAGAATTCTTCAGCGGATTGCTTCCTTCGGAAATTCTCGGCAACACCAGAAAACGCAGACGGAATTTGCTTGCCGGATTCACGCTCAATTTTTCGGCAGGAGAGGCGAGTGAAAAAACCAGTTCGCAATTGCCCTTTTCCGGAATGGTGAAAAAAAGATTGACGATCAACGGATTTCCCGATTGGTTTGAAGTGGAATTGTCAAAATACATTCTGGTTGAAAATGTCGAGACGAATATCATTTACATCAGGACAAAAAACGAAGACGAAAAAATCATTCCGAACGAAATCATTCCTGTTGGTGTTTTTGTGCGGATGGAACACGAAGGAAAATCGAATTTGGTTTTTGTGGATTGGATGGAAGTCGGATGAAACAAGCGACGCAATTGTTTTTTATTGGGAGTCAGTCCGAAAACACCGTGCCTTCGCGCGTTGTGACAAAAATCCCATTGAAGAATTATTTCTTGCCCGATGAATTGCGCCGAGAAAAAGATATTGCACCACTCTTCACGAATTGATAAATTAGAAGAATCAAAACCAATGAAGAAATGAAAATACCAACCGCAATTTTCATCCTGAGTTTTTTCACCTCACTTGCGTTTGCACAAACCGTCCAGCCAACGCAAACCGACAGCAGCAAACCGTTTGTACTCGGCGTCATTGACGAAATACAATCGGTGCAATTGCATGAAAAAAGAATCCTGAACATTTATCTTCCCGACGGCTACAACAAAAACGATACGGTCAGATATCCCGTTATTTATTTGCTCGACGGATCTGCCGACGAAGATTTCATTCACATAGTGGGCCTCGTTCAATTCAACAGTTTTCCGTGGATCAACCGTGTTCCAAAATCGATTGTGGTGGGAATTGCAAATGTCGACCGCAAAAGGGATTTCACTTATCCGACAACCGTGGAAGAAGACAAGAAAAGATTTCCCACCGCCGGACATTCCGATAATTTCATTGCGTTTCTGGAAAAGGAACTGCAACCGTTCATCGAAAAAAAATACAAGACAACAACTGCGAAAACAATCATCGGCGAATCGTTGGGAGGACTTTTGGCAACGGAGATTCTATTGAAGAAACCGACCCTGTTCAATAAGTACATCATTATCAGTCCGAGTTTATGGTGGGACAATGGTTCATTGTTGAATCAGCCATCGGATATTTTGTTGGGGAATTTTTCGCAGCAGACGGATATTTACATCGGAGTGGGAAAAGAGGGACTTGCGCCGAGCAGCACGCCGCATGTGATGGAAGTGGATGCAAATTTATTGGTGGAAAAAATAAAAAACACACAAAGTAAAAATGTCTCTGTCTATTATGATTATTTGCCGCAGGAAGATCACGCGACAATCGAACACCAGGCTGTTTTCAATGCGTTCAGGATTTTGTATCCGACGCCAGCGGACAAGAACAGATAATCAATCAGGAAGTTTTCCGATTGTGTCGAAATCCAATCCATGAAAAAACCACTTGCCATTATGACAAGTGGTTTTGTTTTTTGAAACCGTTTTTCCTTTTACACCAGTGAAATATCAAATTGAACGAGATCAATGAATTCCTGCACACGTTCGTCCACTTGATCCTGGGTCAATCCCATCAACCTTTCCACACCGAATTTTTCAACCGTGAAAGATGCCATTGCCGAACCGAAAATGATTGCACGTTTCATATTGTCGAAAGAAATATCTTTTGTTTCGGCGAGATAACCGATGAATCCGCCTGCAAAACTGTCTCCGGCTCCTGTCGGATCAAAAACATCTTCGAGCGGAAGTGCCGGCGCGAAAAAGACCTGCTCCTTGTTGAACAGCAATGCACCGTGTTCCCCCTTTTTAATGATCAGCACTTTCGGTCCCATCGCCAAAATTTTCTGTGCCGCTTTCACCAGGGAATATTCTCCCGAAAGTTGTCGCGCTTCTGCATCATTCACTGTCAGCACATCCACCACCGCAATTGTTTTCATCAGCTCATCCATGGCGGTATCCATCCAGAAATTCATGGTGTCGAGCACAATCAGTTTCGGGCGTTTTTTCAATTGGTTCATCACTTTTTGCTGCACTACAGGCATGAGATTGCCGAGCATGAGAAAATCGCATTCGCGGGCTGATTCCGGAACAACCGGATCGAAATCGGCAAGCACATTCAATTCCGTGATCAGCGTATCGCGCGTATTCATGTCATTATGATAACGCCCCGACCAGAAAAAGGATTTTTGTCCTTCCTTGATTTGCAATCCATCGAGCACCACGCCGTGTTTCTTCAACATTTCCAGCGATTCATTGGGAAAATCATCTCCCACGACCGAAACGAGATGAATGTTTTTCGTGAAATACGATGCAGCCAGTGAAATGTAGGTTGCCGCCCCTCCGATAATCTTGTCGGTTTTACCAAAAGGGGTCTCAATTGCGTCAAATGCGACGGTTCCAACGACTAATAAGCTCATAGAATTCTAAAGATTTCGGCAAATGTATTGCATAATTCGTCAATGCTGACTAATATTGCAACCCGTTTTTGGGGGGAAAGCCCTAAAAGCCGGAAAAGGGGTAGCGGGAATAAACGTTCTTTAGATTATTCGGTAACCAGAAAATATTATCCTTCTTAGCTCAGCTGGTTAGAGCACATGACTGTTAATCATGGGGTCCCTGGTTCGAGCCCAGGAGAAGGAGCTTACAGAAAACCACTTGCAATTAAGGCGAGTGGTTTTTTTGTTTCAAGAGATTGGGGATTGATGGATTGTTGAGCGGTTTTACCTGCAAATTTTCAGGTGAAAAAATTGAAATCTGCAACTCACTTGGAAAAATTATCGAAACAAAAAATATTTTTTCAGAAAACACTTCAGTTGATATTTCGAAGGAGGCAACCGGAATTTATTTTTACAGAATCCTTTCAAAGGATGGGACGCTTTCCTGCGGGAAGTTTATTTTGGAATAACCACACTCCAGTTGAACGGAAGGCTTTTATTTAAGTGCTATTTTTACTTTCTCATTCCTCCATCGCCCCAAACATGAAAACAAAATTTACACTCCTCTCGATTTTATTTTTTGCATTCCTGCGCGCGCAAACGCCGTACACGCAAAGTGTGTATGCGTACGATAGCTTGTTGAATGTGAATTACGGCACCGCCATTGACTACGCGGGAAATACCGACACACTGGTGATGGATATTTACAAACCGCACGGCGATGGAAACTGTTTGCGCCCCGTGATGGTGCTCGTGCACGGTGGTGCGTGGATTTCAGGAAGCAAGGCGGATGTCGATTTGGTTTATCTGTCGCGGAACCTTGCCAAGAAAGGTTGGGTGGTTGCGAATATCAATTACCGTTTGGGAACACACAAGGCGGCGAACTATACGATGTACGCAGTGTGCAACACGAATATTTCCGCACCCTGCGGATACATCAGCGACAGCAGCGAAATTTTCCGTGCGAATTTCCGCGGCATGCAGGATGCGAAAGGCGCAATCCGTTTCATGAAAAACAGGAATGGTATCGATTCGAGTGATGTGAACAATGTTTTTATTGCGGGAGAAAGTGCGGGCGGATTCATTGCACTCGCCACTGCATTCACCGATCAGGCGAGTGAAAAGCCCACGAATTGTTTTGCCATTGCGAATGCACCGAATCCCGATGCGGACATGGCCACGTATGGATGTGTGCCGTCGCCGATTTCCTTTGCACGTCCCGATCTCGGAAGCATTGATGGAACATTGAACATAGGAACGTATGACGCGAAAGTGAAAGGAGTGGGGAATTTTTTCGGTGGCGTAATGGATCGGAATATTTTTCAACAGCAAAATGATACACCCGCAGTTTATCTGTTTGCGCAAGGATCGGATGTGGTGGTGAATTACAATTACGGACAAATCCTTGGGCGGACAAGTTGGGAATGTTATGCGCAAACGAACCTGTGCCAGAGTTATTATTTCTATCCGTTTGCGTATGGCAGTGAAGGCATCCGGCAATATTTCGTTTCGCTTGGCGGCAATGCTCCGGTTTACCAAGCGGATATTGTGAACAATTACAACTACATGAACAATTGTTTTTCCAATGGACACTCGATCGACAATATCCAATTGCGATTACAGAATATGGTGAACCTGTTTTCACCGATCATTGTCGCTTCCGGAAATGATCCGTTGACGAATTGCCAAACGCTTTCGGTGCAATCGCCAACTCCCGCCAACACATTCCTGATTTATCCGAACCCGACGGCGGGTGAAATCCACGTGCAACTTTTGCAGCCGATGAAAAACCCGACCGTGAGAATATATTCTTCGTTGGGGGAATTGGTTTTCGAACAACAGGAAAATTCGGGAAACGTGCAACAGTTGAATGTGATGGCACAACTCGATCCGGGTTTTTATTTCATCTCGGTTGAATCGAAAGAGGAGAAGCTGACGGAGAAATTGATGATCAATGATTGATGATGTGCAGATGAATGATTCTTTCTGTTTGTAGAAAAGATAACATTTCCGAATAGCCCTGACAGGAGTGGAAAGCCCGAAGTGCGATGAATGTGCGAGGACGGACTTGCAACGGATGGCAGGAGAAGTGCCGATAGAAAAAACAAATTCGCCGCTCCAATAAAAAACGATGCCGAACTTCAGCTCGGCACCGTTAATCAGTCATTATCAATTTTATTTCAAGACGGAAATTCGTTGTGTTTTAACACTACCGTTTTCACGTACCTGCACGAGATAGATCCCTTCGCTGAAACGGGAAACGTCAAGCGTGAAATAATTTTTTCCCTCGGCCGCATTTTCGGGATTGGCCTGTACGAGATTTCCCATCATGTCATAAATGTCGATTTCCATTTTGGATTCGGTTGGCGATGACATTTCCAGATTGAAATTGCTGTTGGCGGGATTCGGATAAATCGAAAAGAGAAAATCATTCTGCAGATTCTGTATTCCCAAACCGTTTGCAGTGAGATTGATGTTGTCGAGATACAAATCGTTTCCAAAACCGCTGATGGCGCAGAAACGGATTTCCATGGCAGGCCTTCCCGCCAACGAATCGAGATGGATCGTATCGGTTCTCCATTGCGAATTCAGCGGCGAGAGAAATTCATTGGTGGAAGCCGGCGCAGTGGCCAACGTTGAACTTCCCTTTGCATAAATCCGTTCCGGAATTCCCGGACAATCGGAATAGAGTTCAACAACAAGCGAATCGGAATAACTCGGTCCGTAAGGCTGGTACGCAACATCGAAATACAACGTGATGGGCGCAACGGTATTTGAAAAATCGACATACTGCGTAACGAGTTTGTCGTTGCCGCCGTTGATGTTGTAAAAATTAGCCATCGCCGATTGCGTTGAATTTCCATAACCGCCGACCGAACTGGAGCGCGACCATAAGTTGGAGGAATTCTGCAGCGTCCAATTCGTCGGAGGAAAAGCGGCAGGCACAAATCCCTGGACAATTGGAGGAGCCGTTGTTGCAAGCGGATTTCCGAAAATCGTAAATGTGCGCACGATCGTGTCGTTGTACAGATTCTGGTCCGTTGATGAATTCGGATTGGTCGTGTATGCGGTTACCGTGTGCGTGGTTGGAGTGAGCGTGTACGTCGGCAAAACAATATTCGCCGTTGCCAATGAAGGAAGTGTGCCGCTCCAATTGTAAACCTGCCACGATTGTGCATCCATCTTGTAATGCAAGTCGACACTGAAAATGGTATCGATACCTGCATTGCGGATTTTGATGGATGGTGCAATGACAGTATCGCAAGTGGTGGCTGGAGGATACGTCATGGTGAATGCACTTGCATCCAGATTGTTCAGTGTGGAAACAACGAGATCACTTTCCCACAATCCCCTTCCGTAAGTTGCCGCGCGCAGTTTGCTCACACCGTAATTGATTTCCAATTCATCCACAATCACATTCGGCAAACCGGTGTTGTACGGTTGCCAATCCGCCATGGAAGCATCGCGATAAAAAACGCCGAAGTCGGTTCCGAGATAAAGCAAATCATTTGTTGCGTTCTGATACTCGATGCAATTCGCAGGAATGTTGGGCAATGTTCCGGAATAATTTGTCCACGTCACGCCACCGTCATTCGTATAATAAACTTTATTGCCCGCAGAAAATCCGGAAAAATTCACCCACGCCTTATCCGGATTCTGATCGCTGATTGTAATTCCTGTAATCGCAGCGAGAGAAACGGGAAGTGATGCCGTAATGTTTGTCCATGTATTTCCCCCGTTGGTGGTTCTGTAAATGTGGCCGAAAGTGGCAGCATAAACGTAATTCGGATTTCCATGACAAACTTCCAATGAATAAACACAGCCGCCATCGAAAGCGCCGTTGGAAGAATTGGTCCACGTCACTCCATTGTCAATGGATTTCATCGCATCGGTCGAACCCATCCACATCACATCATGGTTTGTCGGATCCATGATCAAAGGCGAAGTCCAATCGCAACCGTAAGAACTCAGGCCGTTGAATGTCACTCCGCCATCCGTTGACTTTGAAAAATTTCCGCTCTGTGAAGAAACGAAAACGGTATTGTCATCGGTATAATCTACTAACGCTTCCTGTCCATCCGCACCGTACACTTGCGTGGCGGAACTCATTGCCGTCACGCGATCGGTTCCATTATCCTGCGCTCCGGCATAAATCAGGTTCGGTGTTAGAAAAGATCCACCGAGACGGTAATATTGCTTGATGTCGATGCCATTGCTCAGGTCGGACCACGTAGTTCCCTGATCGGTTGATTTGAAAATTCCACCATCGTTGCAGGAAAAAATCACGTTGTTGCTTCCCGGCAAAAATTTCTGTGCGTGATTGTCGGCGTGTACATAATTTGAATTCGGCCACCCCGACCAATCGGAAACAGTCGTCCACGTATTGCCACCGTCAACCGATTTTGCAACACTCAATCCGCCGGCGAATAAAATATTTTCATTGACGGGAGAAACTTCAAGCACCATGTCGTAATATCCGTAGGGTGTTGAAGCGCTGCTCGGATCCGTTCGTGCAGTGAATGAAGTGGCGGAATTATTCGAGTAATATAAATTCCCGCCTTCGCTCCAGCAATAAACCGCAGAAGGGTTTGCCGGCGTAACCGAAATGGAAGTCCTTCCCGTTGATGTAACGCCTGCCACATAATTCCAGGTTGTTCCCTGATTCACGGAAAGCAAGAATCCTGTACTGTCACCGGTATAAACAATGTTGTCGTTTCCCGGATTGAATTCGATGTCGTAATATTTTCCCGTACGCAAATTGTTCCAGGATGTTCCGCCATTGGTTGTCTTGAAAACACCGACGTTTGTTGCGGCGAAAAGGATATTCGTATTGTTGGGATCAATGATCAATCGCTGGATGACGGTGACGTTGGATGAAACGTAAGTCATGCCGGTTGTATTCCAAGACAACCCGCCATCGGTTGATTTCAGGATTCCTGCGCTGTAATGTCCCCAAGTTTCATATTGCCAATAAATACCGTATTTGTCTCCCGTTGCGAGATACATGATTTGTGAATTGGTCGGATCAATGACAATGTCCGAAACACTCAACGAGGGAAGCAAATCCGTATTCGAACTCCATGTCACTCCCCCGTCGGTGGATTTCCACAATCCTCCACACGCGGCACCGATCCAGATGATGTTTGAATTGGTGGGATCGAATGTGATGCAATTGATTCTTCCCGCACCGCCTCCGCCGCCCGGAACAATGTGTGGTCCGATGAACGACCAATTGGCGCTTGTCGTGTTGTTCTGCGAATTGCGCATCGGTGAATTCTTGTATTGCTGGTATTCCGTAAACAGAATATCGGGGCTTGGAAAATTTCCCGACGGATAGGTCCGTTGTTTCACAAACCATTCCCACCTTTTGTATTGTTGGTAGCCGCCGTCTTCCGCGTTTTCGGATTCGGTATCGCTGGGCGTTTTGTCTTGCCAATAATCTGCGAATGCTTTCTGCACATCCCAGAAAGTGACTTTTTTGGCGGCAGGGCGTTGGCTCAAGACAGGTTCATTCATGAATTTCTGAGCCGTTGCAATTGTTCCGAAGAAAAATGCAAGGAGGAAGAGTGCGTAGATTTTTTTCACGAAAATTTTCTTGTGTGAATTGAATGGTAATTTGCAGCATAGTGAATTTACAACAAAATTCCCTCTTACGAAAAATGGCCTTTCCGTGGGGAAAAGCCATTTTACAATTTTCTAACAAATGATGCTGCAACTAATTTTTCATCTTCTGCAATTTCGCCGCATCCAACAAGGTGATTGTGCTGCCTTTCACTTCAACCAATTTCTCATCCTTGAAATCCGACAAGGTCCTGATGACGGTTTCCGGCGCGGTGCCGGCGAGATTGGCAAGATCCTCGCGTGAAATCGCCATGCTGAAAACTTCTTTTTTGCCGTCTTCATAACGTTCCTTCAAAAGCAACAGCGCTTCGGCCACACGCTTGCGAACGGAGTTGTATGCCAAACGCAACAAACGGTCTTCCTTGTCTTTCACATCATTCGACAGCATCCGGATGAATGCACTCGCCACTTCGCGGCTATTGAAAAGCAGGGAGAAAAAATCCTCTTTCGGAATGATGCATATTTCGGATTCCTCGAGGGCAACCGCAGTATCGCTGTAAGGCAATTCCTCGAGCAATGCGCCGTAACCGAAAAATTCACCTTCGTTGATCAACGCGGTGATGAATTCTTTTCCATCCTCATTGATCTTGCTTGTTTTCACCTTGCCCTTGTTGAGGAAAAAGATTCCGGCAGGAAAAGCGTCTTCCTGGTAAATGACATCTTTTTTCTTGAAGGTTTTCACTTTCCTTTTATCGGAAAGTTTTACAAGATCGCCGAGTTCTTGCGCTTCGGAGAGGAATTCGTTGAGCCCTTCGATGTTGCGTGAATATTGCGCTTTCAACTGTTCGCTTTTTTTCAGGCGCACTTCCACAGCCCCGAGCAATTCCATGTCGTCGAATGGTTTTGTGAGGTAATCGTCCGCACCCATCGACATTCCTTTCCGGTGATCGGCTTTTTCGGCTTTGGCAGTGAGAAAAATAAATGGGATGGAAGATGTTTCCGGATTTTTCGAAAGCATGTGCAACACGCCGTAACCATCGAGTTCGGGCATCATGATATCGCAAATGATAAGATCGGGTTTTTCGGATTGTGCAAGGCGAACGCCTTCCTTTCCATTTTCGGCGGTGAACACCGTGTATTTTGCAAGCTCGAGAATCTCAGCGGCGTTTTCACGCATCTCCATGTTGTCCTCGATGAGCAGGATTTTTTTCATGACGGTTATGATTTTGCGGTAATTGGAATTTCCAGAGTGAATGTTGTTCCCTCATTGAAACGGCTCTCGAAAGAAATCGTGCCGTCCATCAGCTCCACATATTTTTTTACAATGTTCAATCCAAGACCGGTGCCTTGGATATTGCCTGAATTTTTTGCGCGATAAAAACGTTCGAAAATATTCGGCTGGTCTTCTTCGGGAATGCCGATGCCGTTATCCCGGATATTCATTTTCAATTTATCATTTCCGATTTCAACATTGACATGAATCGGTTTGTTTTCGGGAGAATATTTTATTGCGTTTGAAAAAAGATTGATGATTGAATTTTTCAGCAATTGGCGATCCAGGCAAACTTCGGATGCGCCGGAATAATCCAATGTGATTGTTTGCCCCGCCTTGGCAATGTTGCGCATGTCATCGCTCATGTCGTGCATCAGCTTTTTGAAATCGAATGTTTCCGGATTGCAGCGTACAATTCCCTCCTCGAGTTTTTCGATGGAAAGGAAATCGTTGAGGATTTCAGTGAGGTTGTTCACGGAAGATTTTATCCGTTCAATGTGTTTTTTCCTTTTTTCGGCATCCTCTGTTGTATCATAACGGGCAATCAGCGAAACGGAAGAAAGGATGGTTCCGAGCGGTGTCCTGAATTCATGCGAAGCGGTGGTAATGAAACGCGATTTCAATTCATTCAATTCCTTTTCCCTTTCAAGTGCGCGCATCACTTCACGTTTTGATTGAGCGAGACTGTGAATGGCTTCCGCCAACTCTTCCGTACGTGCCTGCACTTTCGACTCCAACTCTGCATTGAGAAGCGACAATGCTTCCGAGGTTTGCTGCAACCGTTCATGTGCAAGACGCAATTCGACTTCGTTCCTTTTTCGTTCGGAAATGTCCACCACAAAACTCATCACGAATTTCCCTTCCGTTGTGATAAATGGACTGAGACTTATTTCAACTTTTATTTCGGAACCGTCTTTGCGCACACCATGCAGGTCGCGACCGCTTCCCATCACCCGCGGCTCGGGCTTTTGCACATAACCGTCACGATGTGAAATATGTCCTTGACGGTGACGCATTGGAATCAAAACCTCGATTTTTTGTCCCTTCAATTCATCCCTTTCATAGCCGAACATTTTTTCCGCGGCCGGATTTGCAAGGCGTATTTCACCCTTGTCATTGCAAATGACAATCCCCTCCGTTGCAAATTCGAACAGGGAGTTGAGCATTTCCATATCTCGTTTCATAAGGCTATCGTTTTGCTCGTTTGCCGCAAAGATACCCGCGTAGTGTGAACTTTCAGTATTTGTTGATGATTTACCCGGTTTTTTCATGCGGTCCGACTGAATATTTCCTCCCCTGGTTTTGCACGCTGCAAACGCTCATCGAAACACATACCGATATTCCTCAGGAACGGTTTTCCCTTTTCTGTTACGCAAACCGAAAACGGATCCAACTTCACAAGTCCGTCGTCCGCCAATTCCTGCAAACGGGAAACAGCATGATCAATTGCAGGACATTGTTCGAAAGGATTGTACCAACCCGTTTCCCCCTTGCACATGATATTCAAAATGTGTTTCCGTAAAATCAAATCCTCTTCGGTCAATTGATGTCCACGGAAAAAAGGGAATTGATTTTTATCGACAGCCTCATTCCATTCCTCCACGGTTTTTTCATTCTGCACAAATTGTGTTCCCGCATCGCTGATGGCCGAAACGCCCAATCCAATCAACAGCGAAGTTTCCTGTTCGGTATAACCCATGAAATTCCGGTGCAGTTTTCCACTCAATGCAGCATTCAGCAATTCATCCCCCGGCAACGCAAAATGATCAAGACCGATTTCAACATATCCATTTGCCCCGAGCAACGCACGACCGGTTTCATACAACTCACGCTTTGTTTCTCCAGTGGGAAGATCCTTTTCCGAATAGGCGCGTTG